>NZ_JAAHHM010000027.1:0-38173 GCF_010692445.1 Moorena sp. SIO3E8
GGCGAACCTGGCTTGAAAACTCTCTGGCGAGGGCTTTCTACCTTTTACCATTTGTTTGAAGGTTCACAACTTGCTTCTACGTCCTAGTCTCTATCACTGTTTCGACTACTTTTGCCTAATGGATAGCTTAAAAAAGGGGGACTTTGACTATGGCTCCCCCCTTTTTTAAGGGGGGCTGGGGGGGATCATAATCTTGCGGAAAACTTTGAAAACACGCCCTAGGGGGGCAAAATCCAGTATAAAAAAACTTTTCAGATATCCTCTAAGCTGCTACACAGCTTGATTATATAATAAAAAGTTATAAAAGTACGCAAACTTCGTGCTGTATGCCTGCCAAAAATCATCAACAGCATCCGCTTCGCTAACAGCAATCTCTAGTTGTCGGAAAATTTGTTGGTTTTTAACTTCTTGAGAATAGTCGCAACCTCGTAAAGCTTATTTTGCCGAGACAATAATGAAAACGCATCAGAAAAATCGTATACTTTATCCTTCAACTTGCAGAAGATAAAATCGCTGCCATTCGTTACCATGCCAAAGCTTGGTTGTCGTGGTGCAGCACTCATATAGGCTAAACACTGTGGTAAAGCAATATCCGCCGCAAACTTAGATCGTTTAGCTTCTACAGTCAGTATCCAAACAAGATCGCGAATCACCAATACATCTATCCGACCTCGATAAACTTCATTATGTTCTTCCACCTCCAGACTGATAGGAACCTCAGATTGTACAAAAAACGGAGGCTCATGAAATTCCAACCGTTCCAGCAGTGGTGCAACAATAGATAAAAGCACCGTTCCTTCAGTTAAGAGACCAGCATTGTAGTAATAATAATATCGCTGCCGGAGACGGTCCAGAAAAGATTTATCATCATCTAGTATCTCAATAGAGGATACCTGCCATTCTGAAAAAAACGATTCATCAGTGGCGCGACATAACCCCAAGCGCTCATGTAATGCTTGAAAGCTTGAAATCGTTTTTTCGATTGCCAGTAGTCTACTCATACAGAGCGATTGCTATGGAATTTATTCATTGTAGCTTTTTATATTGTAGCTTTTTATAGCGTTTCTAGGATTTATGAGGTACGGTGATCAACCTCAAAGTCCCCCTTATTAAGGGGGATTTAGGGGGATCCCTTGGTACCTCATGGTATAGATAATTGCTATATATTGAGTCTTGTTCTTCGGCCCCGACCTACTTTTTGAGTAACTTTCTAATATAAACGAACCATCATTAATCTGCCTCATTTTCTTGGATTGCAGTGGCAACTTCCTCAGGATTAATTTGGGCATAGATCCAAGCATTCGCTAAATCAATTGCTGTTAATGTAGGATAGTCATAGAGTAGTTGAGACTCGCTAATGCCTAGATTACGGGCATTTACCAATACCCAAACAGGAATACGAGTTCCAGCAATACAAGCATCACCACCACAAACGTTTCTGGTTTTGGTTATTCCACGCCAGTTTTGGTTCAAACTATGGGCTAAAAGGTGAATTGCTTCTGTTTTCTCTGTGGGAGATAGAGCAAGTAATTGGGTTTCTAGTTGTTTGATAGTCATAGGTATATAAATGAATAAATAATCTGTTCACAGCCCTTGAACCAGTGGCTCTATGAATTCATCTGGAATTTTATTTTGTTCAATGTATTGATTGATTTCATCTTGGTGATCACTGTAATATGTCAAAGCACCAAACACCTGAGCCAGTGTCAGATGAGGCATTCCTATGGGAATTTCTTCCGGAGGAACTCCCATACGCCACGTTTCAACAACTGCCCTCACAGGAGTTCGAGTCCCCTTAATGATCGGTTCATTATTGAGAATCTGGTCATCTCGAACAACGTACAGGTAATCAGTAACCTGAACCATACACACAAAATAAACCGTACTATTTTCCTTAATAGTAGCCCTTTGGGCTAATCCCATGATCTTGTAGGGTGCGCCCTTCGACAGCGTAACCCACCCCCTCAGAGTTTTCCATCTACTGAGCCTTACAATAGAAAGCAAGCTATGGAGCGATCGCCATGACACCAAAACAAGAACTGCTCAAAGAACTGGAAACTGTTCCGTCACCTGTGATTAAAGAAGTGCTTAACTTCCTGCGTTTTCTCAAAGCAAAGCGATCGCCTGTTGATTTCATGGACTTTGCGGGAATGGCATCTGATACCCCTGACCTGATAGATGACATTATTGGCAATATTGAAGCAAACCGCGCCATGGACTTAGAGCGTATCCGCGAGCTATGAAACAATCTCTACTGGATACCAATATTCTATCTTACTTCTTACGTGGCGATGCCGCTATCGTTGAGAAATGTCGTAGTGAATCCAGATTTTACCATCGCGGATTGAACTATGAACAATCGTACCATATACACGGCGATGATTTTACCAGCCTTCATGGAGCAGCAGAAAATAATTGCGTTCCCGTAGCGTGACCTACGGTCAATCGCCACTGATACTCACATAGGTTGTTACATCACCGAATATATCTAAGCTTGTGAAGCAACACTTTGGGGATTAACACTTATAATCTCAGAAAAACGTTTGAAGTCATCAATGTTAAATGTAAGTAAATGTGTAATTTTATGAGTTACCATCGCAGCAACTAAACGAGCATCATGTACTTGTTTTCCCTTAACCTGATGTTTAATAACAATACTTTCCCACTCAGCCAAAATCTCAGGAGTATCAGGATATAGTACAAATAGTCTCTTGATTTTATCTGTTGCTTGTGAAGCTTCATCAATAGATAAACCTAAACCATTATTGCTAATTGGCCGTGTAGCAACAGCCCAAAACTCGATAAGATTCTGTGGAATAATACATAAGGACACACCTTGTCTTCTAAGTATAAAAATCGCTTTTCGAGCATCGGGATGCATCGGGCTAGTCTTCTGCACCAAACGCAGCAAAACATTTGTATCCACCAAATAGCTCATAACATTTCTTCTTCTCTTGTGTAGATAATTTCTCGGTCAACTGCTGTATCCGCAAGTGGCGGTGCTACAGTAAAAGCTGGACTATTGATTAAATCCATCAATTCCGAGTTCCATTCTTGATCGGTTGCTGTTTGATAGAAAGATATTTGTTTTTGGTTAATCAAACTCTCTTCAATTACAGATTCAAGATAGGTGTCTAATGATAAACCTTTGGCAGCAGCTTGAGCAATTAAACGAGCCTCGACTTCTGGTTTAAATTGAAGCGTTATAGTCATTTTTTTTATAAATAATGAAATTATTTTCCAGGCATTACCATTATACAAGACAGTGAGATGCACCATCTTGCCGTGGAACGGGCATCTTGGCCGTTTCATTTCCGGGCAGGCAGGATGCCCACCCCACTCCTATTCATTTCCTAATTCAGCAACGCCACTTAAAGAGCGATCGCACTTTCGATCCCCTTGGACTATACGCGATCGCATAAGCGCGGAAGCTGAGGCCTTTCGGCCACGCTTTGCGTTCGCGTAGCGTCGGCTTTGCCGAAACGCTTCCGGAGCGTAGCGTGGTCAACGGCCAATCGCTTTTAGCGGCTCCTAGGTCCCATCGCGTAGCGTGACCTACGGTCAATCGCTAACCTAACCCAGAATAACTTAGAACTCTAAAGGAAGTCCATTATTATATAATATTTTTGTATCAAGATTTGCATAGATTGCTTATCTGAAGAGGTTATTTTAGAATGGAAAAAATAATCCAGTATCGCCAATACATTAAACAACTTCTGAGTGATTATGCCAGTAAAAGTCCATCTGATCAAGATGTTGAAGCTGCCTTAATATTTGACTCAGACCACGACCATTACCAAGTTGTCTATACCGGTTGGAAGAATCGCCAACCCATGTATGGTTGTGTTCTACATTTCAGCATCAAAAATGCTAAAATTTGGATACATCATGATGGAACTGAAATTGGTTTTGCCAACGAACTCGTCAAATTGGGAGTACCAAAAACTGATATTGTACTAGCATTTCAAGAACCTGCTGTACGTCAATATACTGACTTTGCAGTGAATTAGATTCAGATAACGATGCTAAACCCTATGCAACCGCATACCCAGTATGTTCACGAATCTCGGGGGGATGAAAAGCAAGAACAATCCTATCCTTCGGTACTCCTGAAGCAACCAATTCATCCGTGATACCATCTTCAATACCGTCGTAGTGAATCCAGATTTTACCATCGCGGATTTGAGCATGAACAATGGTACCATATACACGGCGATGATTTTCCCAGCCTTCATCGAGCAGCATAAAATGATTGCGAACGCGCCCCGCGTGACCTACGGTCAATCGCTACTGATAATTACAGAGGTTGTCACATCACCATAGCGGTAAGGAAGATTGGCGTAATACTTTAAAATATTTTCTAGCGATGCAGCGCGGTCTTGGGGAGGCAGCGCGGTCTTGGGGGTCTCCCCCATGAGCGACTGCCGTGGTTTCCCCCATGAGCGACTGCATCAAGACAGGGTTTCACGCCATTGCTCTAAACGTTGATTGGTGGTTTCCATTCGATAATTTCCTCAATATTTACATCGAAAAAAAGTACTGGAACTAAAACCAGGACTGCCATTAACCACAACTGGCTTTACTTTAATGTATCAAAAAAATGAATGATTATACTGAAAACTTCCCTTTAGACAAAGAGTTAACCTTAAGCGACTCCTCCAATCCCTTAACCATTCCCACAACTTCCCTATCCCTCACCAAACAAAACGACCAAATCATCGAATGTCGTCTTACCTTCTGTGTAACCCCCGAACTTTACCACCGCATCGACACCGAAAAACTATTCAACCTCAAACCAGAAGTACGGGCACCCATGAGTGGTGGTAACTTTCTCCCCAGTGGTGACATCCAAATTGAAACCACTCTCCAACCGGATTTACTGCCACAGCTATTAGAAAAGGCTTCCACCGCAGAAGAAGCTGCTAACTACCTGCTTCACCTTTGTCAACAACCCGAAAACCCCTTAACAAACAAACTACTCAACACCGAAAGCTGGCTATGCTTATCGGTAAAACAGCAACAACCCAACGGTGAAGTCGGTTATAACACCTTCTGGAACTACCTTAATCCTTCCACCATTAACCACCCAGAAGCTACCAGCGAAGAACTGTCAGAAGGAATTGTTAACTTTTTCCAAGAATGGACCCAAGCCAATTTAGCTGAAGCTACCCAAAACGCTACCTCTGAATTTCTTGAAGGAATTACCAGCGTTTTCAACGAATTAGTTGATGAAAAATTCTCCGACACAGAAGAAGATACCACCACAAACCAATCAATCTTTACCGCAATAGTTAACTTTTTTGAATCAGACCAATGGCAATTTGTCAATATACCAGAAACATCAGCCTTGCGTCTTTTATTTCGGGGTGAAAATGGACAATGGACTTGCTACGCCCAAGCCAGAGAAGAACAAAGACAATTTGTATTTTATTCAATGTGCCCCGTTAAGGCTCCAGAAAACAAGCACTTAGCCATCACAGAATTCATCACCCGCGCCAACTATGGCATGATTATGGGTAACTTTGAATTCGATTTAGAGGATGGAGAAATCCGCTACAAAACCAGCATTGATGTACAAGATGACAATCTTAGTTTGGCTTTAATTAAACCAATAGTTTATGCTAACGTGATGACAATGGATGAATATTTACCGGTAATTATAGCAGTTATTGAATCAGAGGTGGAAGTGAAAGAAGCGATTTTGCGGATTGAGGGTTAAGACAGGAATAGACTTACCCAGATAATTCACCAGCAAGTTTCAAAACAGCCATTCTTGTGGAGTAATCAAGAGTAAATATAGCGTTTCTAGGACTCATGATGTACAGTCTTCTTTGACGTTGATTCCCTGTTAGGTGCGCTCTTACCATTAAGAATTAAATTCGCCACGGGTCGCACCTCTTAATGCAGCGCATCCCTATTCCCTATTCCCTATTCCCTATTCCCTATTCCCTGTTCCCTGTTCCCTGTTCCCTGTTCCCTGTTCCCTAAAATTTAGAAATTGTGTACCTCAGTCGTAGAATTGCTATATTATCCAGCAGCTAATTCATTCGCCACAGATTGAGGGACAATAACGGAGCCATAAAGTTTTTGATAGAGATATTGTATTAACGTAAGTGTAAGCATTCAGCTATCAGCCGTGAGCTTTTAGCTCACGCTACTTGAGGTGCCGTCAGCTAATTAACTAATCAACGGGAGGTAGTAAACAAGCTTACGAACGAGTATGGCTGCTTAACAATCCCTGCTCGTTTTACTGATCCGAACCAGTGCAGTTAAAGCGCCTACTCGCTAATAGCTGATAGCTGATAGCTGACGGCTGAATGCTTACACGTAAGCATATGCTTACCTATTAAATTGAACCAGGATAACGTCGAGGTGCGCAATGGATCTACACAAATCTAAAACTATACTCTTGACTAGCATACTCTTAGCATACTTGAGTCTCAATGCTTGTAACCAACAAGAGACACCGCCACCGGATACATCCACTTCCTATCCATCTCCTATAATAGAAGTAGAAACATCCCCAACTCCTACCCAAACTCAAACTACTCCTAACCAAAGAAACGTTAAAGTTTTTTTTCCCAAGCAACCTCAAAGTAATCAGGATTTTAGGTATGTAGAACCTGTAGTCAGAAGCACCACTAGTCGTGCAGTGGCTACTTTTGCCATTGAACAGTTGATTATTGGTCCGACCAAAGCAGAAACTAAAATTGGTTTCACCGAAGCACTACAACTTAAAGGTAGCTCCAACTGTGGTAAAGATTTTACCCTCTCTATTGCAGCAGAAACCGCGACCCTCAAGTTTTGCCGTGCCATTCCTTCCCCTGGAGTAGGCTATGATGCTAGAGCTACCAGTGCTATTGAATCTACCCTCAAACAGTTCTCAACTATCAAATCGGTAGTTATCCTCAACAAAGAGGGCAATTGTTTTGGGGACTTAAGTGGTGAAAACTTCTGCAGGAAGTAGGATAAAAGCGATCCATTGCTACTCCTTACTTCCTGCTTTATACTCCCTTGGGTGCAGCGCTAAGATTCTTTACCCATAGGATGATTTCCTACATTGACCAAAGGTCACGCTACGCGAACAAAGATAATCACAAATTGAGCATCAGGCATCAACCGTTTCAGGGCTTTTAAATGACCTTCCGCATCCGATCGCTTGCGGAACCGAGCAACAACTACTCGTTGCATTCTTGGCAATAGGCGGACTATCACCCACGGATGAAGGCGTTCAGAATAAGACATAATCAAACTATATCCTTTTCTAGGGGTACTAGAGCCAGCCTTCGAGTCTGGAAAATCATTAGGCTGGCTCTTAACATGGAACGTTTAACCTCCATGTCAATTTTATTATAACAGACAAATCAACTTATATTATAACATAATTTGAGAATTTTTGTAACAAATCCGTTGCAGATTGTTTACAGTTATCTCTCTTCCATCAGATTGGGTATATAGCATTTTTTTTGGAGAGATAAACATAGGATTGATATCAAAAGGTAACAGCGTATCTGGGAACAGGGAACAGTATAAAAGAGCTCCGAATAATTTTTGATGTTATGAAAAATTAGCAACATTGTTCATGACCTATTGAGAAATGTTATATATTAAAAATAAGCCGATTTTTGATATAAATTGCCATGATTGCTCAACTTGACACTCCCCAAATGTCCCCCCAGGACTATTTAGCTTGGGAAGCAGAGCAACTTGCCCGCTACGGCTATATTGACGGTCAGATCTATGCCATGACTGGGGGCACCATCCCCCATAACCAAGTAGCTGTAAATCTAGTCGCTTTAATCAAACCCCATCTGCGGGGTAAACAATGTAAAACCTTGAGCAGCGATGCCAAAGTTGGGATTACAGAACAAGGTCCTTTTCACTATCCAGACGTATCCGTTACCTGTGATCACAGAGACCGCACTGCCCGGGATTATATTCGTTATCCTTGTCTCATTGTAGAAGTGCTCTCTAGCACCACAGAAGCCTTGGACCGTGGCCAAAAATTTAGACACTATCGCCACATTGAAACATTACGAGAATATGTTTTAATTGATCCCGATCAAATGAGCGTAGAATGCTATCGATTAAACGAAAACCAGAGATGGGAACTGTACCATTATCCTAGTAGCCCTGATCGCCCAGAGGATTGTCAAGTTGAACTTACCAGCATTGAGCTAGCATTTCCCATTAACTTGCTTTACGAAGACATTGACCAACTCGATAACAGCTAAAACGATGAGATTTATCAATCCCAAAACTGACTACGCCTTCAAAAAAATATTTGGTTCCGCTGAAAGTAAAGACATTCTGATTAGTTTTCTCAATGCCTTGATTTATGACGGTAACTCTACCATTGAAGACTTAGAAATCATTAATCCCAACTTACCGCCAAAAGTTGAGGGCTTAAAAGATACTTACCTTGATGTCAAAGCTAAACTGAATGATAGCACCCTGGTCATCATCGAAATGCAAGTTTTAAATGTGCAATCCTTTGGTAAAAGAGTATTGTTCAACGCTGCTAAAACCTACGCCTTTCAACTACAAAAGGGAGAGGGCTACCGCATGCTCAAACCAGTCATTGCTCTAACCCTGACCGATTTTGAAATGTTCGCCAATCGCCATCATTTTACCTCTCGTTTCGTTTATCGAGAAGTATCTGATGGGTCGGTGTATCCCGAAAACGATATCGAACTAGTGTTCGTTGAGTTACCAAAGTTTACCAAAGAACTCCCAGAACTCGAAACCATTACCGATAAATGGATTTACTTTATCAAATCTGCGCGATCGCTTGCCTCCATCCCCGAAAATATGGACAATATTCCGGAATTACAACGAGCCTTTGAAATTGCCAATCAAGCCAACTTAACCCCCACTGAACTTGAAGATTTGGAACGTCGAGAAATGTTTATCTACGATCAGCAGGGAGCAGTTGCTCTTGGTCGAGAAGAAGGTCGTCTGGAAGGGAAAAAAGAAGGTCGTCTGGAAGGGAAAAAAGAAGAACAACGCATTATTGCTCAAAAATTACTCACTGTACTAGATGACGAAGCGATCGCGGCAACAACAGGATTGAGTCTGGAAGTTGTTCGAGAGCTGCGCGAGACAATGAATTAACCATCAATACTAACTTTGCCCAAACCCTTTGTTCTAATCCAAAGCGTTCGCGTAGCGTAGCCCAAAGGGCTAATCGCGCCCCGCGTGACCGTAGGTCAATCGCTTTTAGCGTGGCCTACGGCCAATTCTTCCTCATACCCAAAGATTATCAACTTCCCCAACAGCCTCCCATCTTGTGAAGTTACCCGTAACGAGGCGAAAGCTTGGCTCAATTCCCGATACCGATTGAAATTAAAATGGTATACTCCATGTTCGACGATCTACTCTCAGCCTTAGAAAGACTAAATAAATTACTAGAGCAAGCAGTAATAAAAGCAGAAGCTGTCTACGGTTCTCAAGCAGCTACTGACCCTTATCGAGGTCTTCGTATTGATCGCGATCAGGTCAAGCAACTCCTAGATCGTGAACCAGGGATACCTTTGTTTGCAGTAGATGCAGAAAAAACTGAGTCCGATCAGACTAACAATACACCATTAAACTGGCTGAAACAGACTTTCGGTTTGTCTGGATTTGATTTAGACATAATGCTGATTGCCCTGGCTCCAGAAATTGATTTAAGTTACGAGGGTCTGTATGCCTATCTCCAGGATGATGTGACTCGCAGGCGACCTAGTATTGATTTAGCCTTAAATTTACTATGTCCCTCTGCTGAAGCCAAGCTGTTGCAACGAGTTCATTTTGCTCCTGACGCACCCTTAATCAAACATGGCTTACTTCATTTAATTCCTGACCCTCATCAGCTTAAACCACCAATATTATCCTATTATCTCAAGCTAGATGATCAGGTTATCCATTCTCTGTTAAAACAAAAGAGTCTTGAACCGCGTTTAGAATCTTGGTGTCAATTGATAGATAGTCCTACTGTTGAGGACAAGTTACCGATTAAGGATGACATTAAACACATAGTTCCTAAGCTAGTCAAACACGCTCAACATACTAGTCAGCCTCTACATCTGTATTTCTCTGGTTTATATTCTACTGAAAAACGCCGTGGAGCGATCGCCCTTGCCGCTCAACTCAACAAGCAGTTATTGATTGCGGATTTAGCTCAAGCTTTAGCAATTAAGGAAGAGTTTGACCAACTGCTAAAATTGCTATTTCGTGAAGCATGTTTTCACGATGCTATCCTTTATCTAGAAAGTCTGGAAAGTTTAGATGCACTACAGACCAAAGAGCAGCATCTGTTATATAAAAGCTTACTTGACAGACTAACTGAGGAAAAAAGTGTGGTGATCTTATCTGGAACACAGTCGTTGGTGCCAAAGTTTACCAATCTCCAGGGTGTGATTACTTTACCTTTTGCTACACCGGATTTTTATCAACGGCGCGTTTACTGGCAAGCTACTTTAGAAACTAAAGGAATTGTACTTAGCGATCGCGACTTGGATACCCTAGCCAATCGTTTTACCTTGAGTTCAGCCCAAATAGCAGGAGCAGTAACAACTGCTTGTAATCAGGCTTTGTGGCGTGCTGCTGCCGAATTTGAAGAATTGCCATTAAACAGTACAATTAAGCCAACCCTAAATGACTTATTAGCAGCGGCTCGTGACCAATCTGGTAGTAATTTAACTGAATTAGCTCGCAAACTTAACCCTAAGTATAGTTGGCAAGACATTATCTTACCCCCCGATCAACTCGCTCAGCTCAAAGAAATTTGTAATCAAGCCAAGTATCGTCATATTGTCTATGAGAAATGGGGCTTTCACCGCAAGCTATCCATTGGCAAAGGATTAAATGTACTATTTTCAGGTCCACCAGGCACAGGTAAGACCATGGCGGCGGAAGTGATTGCTAATGAACTACAGCTTGAGCTATACAAAATTGATTTATCCCAAGTTGTCAGTAAGTACATTGGCGAGACTGAGAAAAATCTCAACCGCATTTTTATGGCTGCGGAAACAGCTAACGCTATTCTTCTATTTGACGAAGCAGATGCTCTGTTTGGCAAACGCTCTGAAGTTCGAGATGCTCATGACCGCTACGCCAATATTGAAGTTGGGTATCTGTTGCAGAAGATGGAGGAATATGAGGGGATATCAATTTTGACAACAAATCTGCGCCAAAATTTAGACGAGGCATTTGTCCGTAGGTTAGCCTTTACAGTACACTTTCCCTCACCAGATGAAGCTAGTCGTCGGCGCATTTGGGAGGGGATTTGGACTGAGGAAATCCCCTTGTCAGCAGATGTAGATTTTGAGTTTTTGGCACGACAGTTCAAATTGAGTGGAGGGAATATCAAGAATATTGCCCTAGCAGCAGCTTTTCTAGCAGCTGAAGCAGGTAGTGGAGTGATGATGGAACATTTGTTACAGGGCACTCGCCGGGAGTATCAGAAGATGGGTAAGGTCTGGAGTGATGGAATGCGATCGCTTAAATAATCCCTAAGTATTCAGCCGTCAGCTAATGCGCTACAGATGGTGCTACTTGAGGTGCTATAGCGCGATTAGCGCTACAGATGGTGCTTTTGAATAAAACAGGTAACCATTGGTTTAATCTGAGTGAACCAAGTCACAACGCTTTTGGCTTGTCCCACAAAGCTAACGGCTGACGACTGACCGCTGATAGCTGAATGCTTACAATAATCCGGCCATGGTCAGTAGTGAGCCAGTTTTAAACTAACAACTTACCTAGTGCTATTGTAAGCATTCAGCCGTTGGCCTTTGGCCAAGGCTGATAGCTGAATGCTTACGTGCTATTTACCTGATTAAGCGACAATTATAATACTGTAATCCTTAGGCGATCGCAAACATATTATTGATCAAGTTATTTCTTTTTATTCCTGTTATCTTATTTCTAGAATTATTTTAGTGAATTCGTATAAGGTGCTATGGATGACTTAGGGATAAGAAAGTACACAGGTGACGGTAAGTGTCGCTACAAACCGCTTCCTGGTGCATGGCAAGAGCCAGAACCTTACATTGCTTCTAAAGCTTTGGCAGATGCAGTTAATACTGCTCTCTACCTGCGTCGTCCTTTATTATTAGAAGGTGACCCAGGCTGCGGGAAAACGCGATTAGCTTATGCGGTTGCCTATGAACTGGGTTATCCCCTCTACAGCTGCTACATCCGCTCTACCAGTCGAGCCCAGGACTTACTTTATGATTATGATGCCATAGGTCGGTTGTATGACATTCAGGAACGTCAAACCGCAGGTAATCCCAGCCAACCTTTGTACCGCAGAAATTATGTTACCCTAGGAGAGTTGGGCGAGGCAATTAAGCAATCACAAAATGACATTCCTTCGGTGCTTCTCATTGATGAAATTGATAAAGCAGATCGGGATTTTCCTAATGACTTGCTCCTAGGATTAGAGCGATTGCAATTCCAAGTTAAAGAAGTAATAAACGTTCGTTTTGATGCTTTAAAAGGGAAAACAAAAGAAGAACGAAGAGATTTTTTACCGTTAATTATTATTACCAGTAATAGGTAAAAATAATTGCCAAAACCCTTCCTACGTCGTTGTTTATTTTACTACCTTAAATTTCCAGAAAATGCTACCCTAAAACAGATTATCCAGAGTCATTTTAAAACTGATATTACCCGCGTATCCGAAGCAGCTATCCAAAAATTTGGAGAACTGCGGGGATTGAGAAGTTGGCAAAAAATACCAGGTACTAGTGAATTTTTAGATTGGTTGAGAATTTTGGAACGGGATCAACAAGGGAATCAAAGTACTGCTGAAGCATTAGCGGATACTCCAACCGCCAATCTGCCTCATCTAGAAACTCTAGTCAAAACTCAACAGGATCATGAGGCCCTTAGCAAGACCAGGATACCAGATTAGTTAGTCAGAGTATGCGATTGGCCTTGGCCTTGACCAAAAGGCCACGCTACGGGAATGGGCAACGCTACGGGAATGGCCACGCTACGCGAACGCGCCCGAGAATGACCAATCACTGGCTAAATTCAATTCCCAGACTGACGCCCTAATTCATACACACCACAGCTCATACAAGCAATAATGCCGATACTGATTGCCCAACTGTGTCCCAGGCTAATTTCGACGGCGTAGTTACAAACTGCACCAATGACTAAAAAAGGCACAATGCTGACAACTGACGCATAGAAAGCGTTTTGAGATTCTCTGACCTTGCGGGTTCGTTCAAATTCCTGAGCCGAGATGTAAAAGAATCCCTCAGCAAAGTTAAACCAGCGGTTTAATTGCTCCATAATCCATTGCCTGAAGGACGAGAGGCTTAAATATAGCGCTAGAGACCACAAAGATGCTCCTGCGATCGCTGTAGTATCCACCTCAAATCGGAAGGGCAAAAATTCAGTCAGCATTGGTTCACGGATAGGGTAGGCTGGGGCAAATTAATCACTAAGTTAACCAACATTTAACTTCTCTATTTGAGTTAATCGCTTTAGTGTTAACGGTTAACGCTAGACACGCGCACAGTAGACACGGGCAGAACGGTTAGTCAAAGGTCAACCCTTCACAAAAAATTCAATCCTTGTCTTGATGCAGTCGCTCATGGGGGAAACCCCCAAGACCGCGCTGCATCGCTAAATTGTGCAAGTTAAATGTGTATTAGCTTATTGAGGTATCTTAACAAAACTCAAGATTTTGATAAATACCTCAAAAACCCCAAACACCCTGCTGATGGCAGGTGATCTCGAGGGATATAAATGGAAAGACCCCTAACTAGCTAAAGCCAGACTAGAACTAATGCGCAGTGGTTATTTATCAAGGCTTCTAATTTTCGCTGGACTGAGTTTAACGAGTTTAATCGGTTTAAGTACCCTTTCGAGTTTGCCCAGCCAGCCAGTAACTGCATCAGAACCTCCCTCAAGCTTGGTAGCCGGAGTAAGAAGTTTTGCCAAAGGGGGTTCCTTTCCCGTAGAAAACTTCCGGGGCTACACCTCTGGCTTCGGTTACCGACCCTCTCCTAGAGGTTCTGGATGGGAATTCCACCGAGGTTTAGACATAGCTGCCCCTGAAGGAAGCTATATCCGTAACTGGTGGAGTGGTAAAGTAATTAAAATTTCTGATGGTACTGCTTGCGGCACCTCAATAACTATTCAATCGGGCAAGTGGCAGCACATCTACTGTCACATGAAAGGATACGCAGTTAAAAATGGAGGTACTCGCTATTTAATTGACAACTCCGGTGGGATTCAGATCAAGGAAGGCCAACTGTTGCCTTCTGGAGCTAGAATCGGTCGAGTAGGGATGACTGGTCGTACCACCGGTCCTCATCTGCACTGGGGATTGAAGTATGGCAAGCAATACGTTGACCCAGCCCAGGTGCTGCGGGCAATGTATAAAACACGAGTTTGATTGGCAAAAATGTTAATGGTTAATGGCCATTAACCATTAACCATTAACATGTTTCAAACATGCATGCCGCGTGATCGTTTAACTAGAAACTACGAAACTACCAATTGTTCCTTGTCCATCTGGGTTTGTTCTTCTACAATTTTGCGTAACTGGTCTCCTTCGATAGTTTCTTGATCTATCAACAGGTCTACTAATCGGTCAATTATTACCCGATTTTCCCGGACTAACTGACGAGCATGACCATGGCAATGCTGCACAATTGTGCGCACTTGGGCATCAATGTGGGCAGCAATTTTCTCTGAGTACTCAGCCCTATTAATCACATTACCCCCTAGAAAGACTTCTCCCCCTGGATCTTCTAAGGACAGAGGACCCAAATCACTCATTCCAAAGCGGGTTACCATCTGCCGTGCTCGCGAGGTAACTTGTCGCAAGTCCCCAACAGCACCAGTAGTCACTTCAGCCTCACCAAAAATTTCTTCTTCTGCCGCTCTACCCCCTAAAGCAGCAGTAATTTGGGCTTTTAGTTGAGCCCGAGTAATCAAACCTTGCTCTTCATCAGGAATATACCAGGTCAAACCACGGGCTTGCCCTCGGGGAATTAGGGTTACTTTCTGTACCGGGTCGTGATCCGGTAAGAGAGTGGAAATTACAGCATGTCCTACTTCATGGTAGGCAATTAATCGCTTATTCTTGCTGTCCACTAGAGGAGTGCCTTCCATCCCAGCTACCACCCGGTCAATAGCATCATTGATCTCGAGCATAGTGATGGCATCTTTGCGGCGGCGGGCAGTCAGGATTGCCGCTTCGTTGAGTAGGTTGGCTAAGTCAGCACCAGTAAACCCAGGGGTACGCTTAGCAACAGTTTCTAGACAAACCTCAGGGTCAATCTTTTTGTTGCGAGCGTGGACTTCCAGAATGTTATTCCTGCCTTTGTAGTCAGGGTAATCCACAATAACTTGTCTGTCAAAGCGTCCAGGACGTAATAGTGCAGCATCCAGGACATCTGGGCGATTAGTGGCAGCAATAATAATAATACCTGTGTTGCCTTCAAACCCATCCATTTCCGTCAGCAATTGGTTAAGGGTTTGCTCCCGTTCATCGTTTCCACCGCCAATCCCTGCTCCCCGTTGCCGTCCTACTGCATCAATTTCATCAATGAAGACCAAGCAAGGGGCATTTTCTTTGGCTTTTCTGAACAAGTCACGGACACGGGAGGCACCAACACCCACAAACATTTCCACGAATTCGGAACCAGAGATGCTAAAGAAGGGAACTCCTGCTTCACCAGCGATCGCTTTGGCTAAGAGAGTTTTACCAGTTCCTGGAGGACCGACTAGCAGCACACCTTTCGGGATGCGTGCTCCAACAGCAGTAAAGCGTTCTGGTTGTTTGAGGAATGTGACAACTTCTTGCAATTCCTCCTTAGCTTCTTGAATACCTGCTACATCATCAAACAGAACCCCGGTTTTGGCTTCCATCTGAAACCGTGCTCGGGATTTGCCAAAGTTTAAGGCTTGACCAGAATTACTCGCAGAGCGTCGCAGGATCATCATCAAGCCTGCTAGTAACAACAGAAGCAAAAATAAGTTGGCAATTAGACCTAAAGCGGCTGAGTTATCCGCAGAGCGCTTAATTTCAGTGGGAACATTCTGTTGACGGAGTTCCTTGAGTAGCAAGGAGTTTTGATCGAACAAAGCAACTCGTTGAGGAGGTTCATTCTCCTTGGCCTCCTTTAGGCTAACTTTAGCAATCTTAGTAGCTTCATCAATTTCTATTTTAGCGACTTCCCGATTTTTAACTTTCTCTAATAGCTCACTATAGGTTAGAGATTTCTCTTGTTTAAGCTGTGCTTGGGCTGGGGTACCCAGTATCACCCCTTGCCAAAGGAGCAAACTGGCAGCAATACGCCAGAATTTGACTAACTTGCGGTTTTCCTGAGGTTGCTGTAATCTAACCTCAGGATTTGCCAGCGGCTGTGGAGAGGTGTTTACCTCTGCATTAGCCATCCATGCTCTCATCCAGAAACGTTTCTTCATGGCTGTTTGCTCTTTGGTCTTGCCTTGACTCAACTCCTGGGTAAACCTAGTTAGGCTTCAATAGAATTCACGCCCTTGAGTTGAAAATTCTTTCACTTTCTAGTCTAGCTCCCTAAAATCCGGCTTTAGCTGTAAGAAACTCATCTTAAGTCCGGTAGCATCGGTAACCTGCTCTTGCCTAGATCGGGTTTCCAAACCTCACGCTGGTTTGTTTCTTAATCCTTCTTCCTGTAGAGACCTTGCGTGGAACATCTCTACAAATGGTAACCATACAACTGGACAGGAGACCACTAGTTGACCTTGTACGTTTGAGAGTCAACCATCAACCGTCAACCATGAACAAACATCTGATCAATTACACCGAAGTGGATGTCTTTATTTCTTCTACCTGATCTGAGGGGGTTGGCGGAACCTGGGGGATTTCCATTGGTACATCTTCCTGTTGGAGATCCTCTAGGGTAGTAACAAAATCTCTAATCCCTTGAAATTTGCCATAGACCGAAGCAAAGCGTACATAAGCCACTTCACTCTCCGAACGTAGGTAGCGCAAGACTAACTCGCCAATTTCGTGACTGATGACTTCCCGACCAAATCGCTGTTGCAATTCTGCTTCAATCTCATCAACCAATGCTTCCAGGCGTTTTTGGAGAATACCGGTTTTTTCACAAGCACGTATAATTCCCCGTAACAACTTGGAACGGTCAAATGATTCCCGCTTGCCATCCCGCTTGATCACAGTTATTGGCACAAATTCGATCCGCTCATATGTCGTGAAGCGATGTTTGCATCCCAAACACTCCCGACGTCGCCTCACACTTTTCCCTGCCTCAGTAGAACGAGACTCAAGAACGCGGCTCTCGGTGTGGTGACAAGAGGGGCATCGCATAAGATAATTTTGTTTTCTTGCTGAGTGGACTGATTGGCGGCAGATATTTGGAACGCCCTAGGAGTCGATACTTTCAAAATAACGATTAGATGGAAGCTGAGCCGATATAAACCTCAAACCTGTTAACTTCCTTATATCCTATAAGGTCATCTACAGGCTATTGCGGCTCAGAGCATCCACAGAACTGTTGAATTTCGATTTGAGTAAATCGAGGTAAACTACTTACCAATCTTAGGCGGTTCCCGAAAAGCAATGGCAAAAAATAGGGTGCCTAGGGCTAAGGTCAAGATTAAGATATAAGCAACTGATTCCATAGCTATAATTGTTGGTTATCTTCTCACTTACCAGTCTACCTTGCTAGAACCACAGAAATAGCAAAAAGGCAAAAGAAAATTTCTTTTCTTCTGCCTTTTGCTTTTGACTCAAACTGTGATAGGAGATAGTTAACCTCTAGATAGGCTCTGTCCTACGGGTACTCTTATCACCAAGCTTCTGGAAGAAGCCCCACTCGACTTGCTCTTCCTCTAGGTCAGGATCGACACCAGCAAACACATCCCGATAGAGGGTGCGTGAGCCGTGCCAGATGTGCCCAAAGAAGAACAACAGTGCAAAGACAGCATGACCAAAGGTGAACCAACCCCGGGTACTAGTGCGGAACACACCATCAGAGTTTAGGGTTTCACGGTCAAATTGGAAGCCCTCACCCAGCTGAGCAGTACGAGCGTATTGCTTCACATCGAATGGGTCAGTAAAGGTTTGACCATCAAGAACTCCACCGTAGAAGCTAGCAGTGACACCAGCTTGCTCGAAACTATACCTAGATTCAGCCCGTCGGAAAGGTATGTCCGCACGAACTACACCATTAGCATCGGTCAAAATGATCGGGAAGGTTTCAAAGAAGTTCGGCATCCGACGAACGGTCAGCTCCCGACCTTCACTGTCTGTGAACACCGCATGACCTAGCCAACCTTCAGCAATGCCATCCCCTTTGTCCATCGGACCTGTACGGAACAAACCACCTTTGGCAGGGGAGTTGCCTATATAGTCATAGAATGCCAGCTTCTCTGGAATCGATGACCAAGCTTCTGACAAGCTAGCACCATCAGCCAATTCAGCTTGTACCCGTTGGTTAATTTCCTGTTGGAAATACCCCTGATCCCACTGATAGCGAGTTGGACCAAACAGCTCAATTGGGGTGGCAGCACTGCCGTACCACATGGTGCCTGCTACTACAAATGCAGCAAAAAACACAGCCGCGATACTGCTGGAGAGTACCGTTTCGATATTCCCCATCCGTAGAGCTTTAAACAATCGCTCTGGTGGTCGTACTGTTAAGTGGAATAAACCAGCAATAACCCCAACAACACCAGCAGCGATATGGTGAGCGACAATACCTCCAGGGTTATAGGGGTTAAAGCCTGCTGGTCCCCATTCTGGTGCGATCGCTTGAACACTACCAGTGAGACCATAAGCATCAGATACCCACATCCCAGGACCCCAAAGCCCAGTCAAGTGAAAGGCACCAAAGCCAAAGCAGAGTAAACCAGATAAGAACAGGTGAATACCAAAAATTTTTGGCAAATCGAGAGCTGGTTCGCCACTGCGTGGGTCTCTGAACACATCTAAATCCCAGTAAACCCAGTGCCATACGGCAGCCAGGAACAATAAACCAGAAAGGATAATATGAGTTGCAGCGACACCTTCAAAAGACCATAAGCCAGCATTGGTTACGGTTTCACCAGTGATACTCCAGCCCCCCCAGGAATCAGTAACCCCTAGACGAGCCATAAAGGGCATGACGAACATCCCCTGACGCCACATCGGGTTAAGAACCGGGTCACTCGGATCAAAAATTGCCAATTCGTACAGGGCCATTGAACCAGCCCAGCCTGCCACCAGGGCTGTATGCATCAAGTGCACAGCTAGCAGACGTCCTGGATCATTCAGGACGACCGTGTGTACTCGGTACCAGGGTAGTCCCATTGACTACGCTCCTCCTAATATAGAGTTTTTACTTCGACGCTTCTTTTGATCAATATGTTAGAAATCCCCTTGAAGTCTCCCCCGCTTGAAACACAGGGGATTCTAAGAGTCACGTTGTTCGAGGGGTTAAAAACCTGATCTGACAACGCTTACGGTATGATTTCTCAAATTTGACACTGTTTGGAGAGCTTTAACACTCTCCGACCGACCTTGGTTAGGTGTGAACCTAACTGTATCGCTACTTTGGTAGCCGCCCTAGATTTTGCCATTGGCAACTTAGGTAGGACAAAGTATGTATGAAACTAAAGTTTGTTTAAAGAAGTGTAACTATTGTTAGAGCCGATTGCAAGCGAACGCTTGTGTTCTCAGCTTAGGGTCGGAAGCGCTTAACCAGCTATATTGGGCAAATTTCCCTTGTATTTGCCTAAATTAGAGCAATATAGCTTCTAAAACCTAAAAATTGTCAAATTCATTCCGGTAGCCTCTTTACTGATTAGCAATAGTCGGACACAAATCAACATGAAAAATGTATATGGAAAAAGGCACAAGGATAGAACTTATGCCCAGTTGAGTTTAAACGATATTACCTAAAGCACTTAAGAGGGGAGGGGGCAGAGGGGAAAGAGTCCAGAGGTGGTAAAAGCTGGGGCTCAAAGGGCTATTGATATGCAACTCGGTATTAGGGTCCAATCCTATGGGTAGGGTTTTTTGATTAACTGCTAACCCGAGCTATAGCTTTGATCACAAATCGCAATCAAAAGTATTATTTCCTCATATTCCCTATCCTCACCTTCTTCTCCCTCTTCTTCCTTGTCCCCTGGTGCCTTTTCCCTATAACAGTTAACCTTTGCCCGCTACCATTATTTGAGTATGTGTCATCGCTAAGCGCTCGAGAACTTGCTCAGCAGTGATCAAGCGTTTTAGGACAACTTGACCAATAGTTTTTGCTGACTCAGGTGAGGTGTTAGGCATGGGTTTGACTTCAACCATAACCACAAGGTCTTCAACCTGATAGAGCCACAATTTTTCTCCTTGCTCTAGGATAGAAAGGTTCATTTGCTTAATTTCTGGCAGCCGTCGCCAAGCGTTTTCGTTCCAAAGACCTCCAAACTCCCAAACGCGCCCGACTATCCAGCCTTCCGATAAAAAGAAATATTTCACGTTGCTCTTCGCTAATCCTGCTCTATATTCCTATTTTCCACTCAAATTGAGTTTTTCAGCTTAAAATGACGATTTAATTCAACTTTTATCGAACAACGGCAATTGGTTAATTTCAGGACTTACGCATCAAGCTTGTCTGTTAAGACTGGGTGTCAGGTGTAGTGGAGATTTGTAGAATTTGACAAAATGATCAGTATATGATTTAGAGCAGTAAGCATTGTTACTTGACCATAGTCTTTTGAGCTATAGCTGGTTACGGTATCAATTGATGGGTAAACTAATCGATAATTCAGATAAAAAAAAGATAGTACAAGCCAATCCAATTCTTATATAACCTGGCTTTATACAACCTATTGGATTGGCTATATATAGACTTCAAGCTTGATCTGACAAGCATTTAGTCCTCTTGAGAGGACTGGATTTACTCGCGCTGGGATTTTCATCCCTGGCGGATTATTGGTAGTAGTGCAAGATGTGATGCGCAAATGGGCTGATCTCAAATTGTCATTGGTCAAATTATCATTGGTAAACTAACAAGTAATAAGTAACAATTAACTAATTGCTAATAACAAACTACTTTTGATGGAATTTTTGATTGATATAAATTAGATACTACTTCAGATAACTCATGGGGTTGGTCGATCAAAAAATCTGGTTTGTATTGAGCTAGGACTTCTTTATAATTAAATCCCCAACTGACAGCAACTACTTTAAGATTATTTTGTTTAGCTGCCTCAATATCCCTAGTTTCATCTCCCACATAGATCACATCAGCAGGATTTAAATTATGTTTTTTGAGGAATTTACGAATAACTTTTTCTTTTCCAAATATGGGACTCCCTGAGTCAACAAAATCAAAAAGCTTTACCCAAGAATTATTTTCCAGGAAAAGGTTAACGTTATCTGCTGAGTTAGATGTCAATATCCCTAATTGGTAACCTTCAGATTTCAAATCATTTAAAACGTCTATTATTCCAGGAATAGGAGTTAAACTTTGAATATCTTCGCGTAAGAGTTTTTGGACTTTTTTCAACAAAAACGGGATTCTAAACCTCGAAATACCCGATTGCTTAATAATTTCCCTAGAGCTTAAATGTCTAACTTGCTCCAATTTTTCAGCTGATGTGGGCTGATATCCAAATTCTCCCGCTAAGCTATTACTAATCTTGACAATGGCAGTAAGGGTATCAGCCAGAGTCCCATCAAAATCAAAAAGAATTACTTTTACACTCATTGAGCAATTAACAATTAACAATTCGCAATTCGCAATTCGCAATTCGCCACCCAAATAATCAATGACTAGTCAGACTAGTCAACCGATTTTTGACATGCATCAATATTAGCTTGGGCATTGCGCCGTAGCATATTTGGCTTAATACGCCGCAGCGCCGAAGCTGGAAACCGTCGATTCCACTCCTGATCAGATATAGTAGCTAATTCCGTGAGTCGAGGAGCCACATTCCAAGGGTAGGGCTGAAACTCTACCACATCAGTTTCTTTAGCAAAACGTTGGTTCCAGGGGCAAACATCTTGACAGATGTCACAACCAGCAACCCAGCCTTCTAAATGGGGTTTAATCGATTCCGGCAAGTTTGCAGCCCGATTCTCAATGGTATGATAGGCGATGCAGCGGTTGGCATCAACGACAAACGGTTTGGTAATAGCACCCGTTGGACAGGCTTGAATACAGCGGGTACAGCTACCACAGTGTGAAGTGTGAGGGGTATCTGGGGTCAAGGCTAGGTTAGTCAACACTTCCCCTAAAAATACCCAACTGCCATACTCCCGCGTAATTACATTACCATTTTTAGCAATCCAACCAATACCTGAGCGCTGCGCCCAGACTTTATCTTGTACTGGCCCTGTATCAGCATAGTAACGCACCTGGATTTCTTCTGCTTGTGCTTGTAACCAAAAGATCAATTCCTTCAATTTTTTATGCATGACCTTGTGGTAATCTCTGCCCCAACCGTAACGGGAGATTTTGCCATACTCAGGGCTTTCGGGACGCTGCTGAGGGGTGTAGTAGTTGAGAGCAAGACAAATTACCGACTTCACCTCTGGCATACAGGCACGAATATCCAAGCGTCGAGGATTTGCCATCCAAGCCATGTCTGCTTGATACCCTAACGCTAGCCAAGCTTTCAAGTTTTGCTCTGCTGAGTCATGATGATCAACATCCACAGCTGCAATTCCTACCTTATGAAAGCCGAGCGAGCGAGCTTTCTGTTTTACCTCAGTGCTAGTAACTGGTATATCCAAGTTGTATTTACAACCTAACTCTACCTGTAAGGTGTGTTAATCACGCACGTTCACCCAACACCGTTCATCCAAGACCTTTCATCCTTTCCCCAATCTCTACAATAACCACAGTAATGTTATCCCTACCGCCTTGGTCTTTAGCGGCTTCAACAAGCATAACCAGAGCCTGATCAATACTTGAACTCTCTTGGAGAGAGGAAGCAATCAATTCATCGGAAAGTTCTTCCGTGAGTCCATCGCTACAAAGCAAAAGGCGATCGCATAATTTAACCTCTATCCTATGGACATTGACTTTAGGTAAGTCCTTTCTGCCTAGACATTGAGACAGAACATGACGCCAGGGATGCATCCGAGCCTGTTTAGCTGTCAGTTCTCCCAACTTAACGGCTCTGGCTACCCAGGTGTGGTCTTCTGTAATCTTCTCTAACTTAGAATTTCGGAACCGATAGAGGCGAGAATCTCCTACATGAGAAAACCAACACTGGTTTTGACGGAACATCACCACTACGGCAGTGGTTCCCATATCTGACCGTTCTGGATGAGTTTGCTGATCGTTGAGGATAGCCTGATTGGCCTGATAGATCGCTTGTTCTAGTAACTCATCAGAAGGAGTTTGAGAGTTCCAATCTTTATTCAAATAAGTCTTAATCGCCTCAGTGGCGATTTTACTTGCCTCTTGTCCACCGGCATGACCACCCATACCGTCGGCAACAATAAAGAAGCGACCGTCCGGGTCTATGTAGTAGTCATCTTGGTTAACTGTACGTAGTAAGCCCGGATCTGTAATACCGGCGAAGCAACTTTTCATCACATCGGTTGTTTACTGGCTTGATGCTTTCTGCTCGTCTTTGAGCTTCAGTTTGATTTTGATGGATAGAAACATGATTATTATCGACCTGATTCAGTTGAATTAAGGAAATGTCCAAAGATGTCCGGATAAATGCCGAAATATCCAACGATTTAGCCTCCTAGTACTTGCTACTACAGTGGATAGATCGTGGGATAAGGAGTTATTACGACTTTACAACAACTACAACATCCGATCAAACCGGTCAAGCCGTCGGAGCAACCTAATTAAGGCAAATCCTAACACAGTTGCCACCAAAACGACTACCAAAGCTAGTAGGACATTACCATTTACAAATAAAATGGTAGCCGAAAGGGTGAAGGCACTGATTAATAAAGTATAGTTGGTTCCCAACTGAATACCACTCAGCCGTCGTAAAACCCGGTCTGATTCAATAGAGCGCACTCGAATGCGCAGGTCTCCTCTTTCTAATTTTTCAATAGTACTTTCAATGCGTTGGGGCAAACCTAATGCAGTACTACTCATCTGTGCGGCTTGGCGTCCCAGTTCATTAATAAAGCTATTGTTGTCGGGAGTGTTGCCGTTGGTCATAATCTCTAGTGCGAAGGGTTTTGCAACTTCCATAAAATTAAATTCGGGGTCTAAGCCTTTACCCACTCCTTCCAGTGTAGAAAAGGCTCGCATCACAAATGTGAACGTTGCTGGGAATCGAAAAGGCTGGCCATAGGCAATTTCGTAGAGGTCATCGCTGATGTTAGTGATCGATTGATCCTCAAAGGGCTTATCCATGAAATTATCCAGCATATACTGAACTGAGCGCCTTACCGGTCCCATATCACTCACTGGTGAGAGCGCACCCAATTCAATTAGGGAAGTCACCACTCGGTCGCCGTCTTTTTGGGCAATGCCAAACAGGGTTTCCATAAGTTGCTCGCGCACATTGGCCTTAATCTGCCCCATCATGCCAAAGTCGTAAAAGATCAGGGAACCCTGATGACTAACCGCAATATTTCCCGGATGGGGGTCAGCATGGAAGAAGCCATCATTTAGCAACTGCTGTAGGTAAGCTTCTGCTCCCAGACGAGCGATTAATTTGCGGTCTAGACCAGCTGCTTCTAGAGCTTCGTAACTACTAATCTTAATCCCTGGTAAAAACTCTAGGGTCAAAACTCGTGATGAGGTATAGCGCCAGTAGACACGGGGTACCTTCACCCAGTCATAGCTGCGGAAGTTGCGCCGAAATGTATCTGCATTTCGGCCTTCATTAAGATAATCAATTTCTTCCCAAAGAATACGACAGCACTCTTCATAAATCCCACTCCAGTCCCGACCACGCCCCCAGTCTGGATGGTTTTGGAAGTAATAGGCGATCCCCTTGAGAATTTTTAAATCAATGGTAAACAGTTTTTTTAAGCCTGGTCTTTGGATCTTAATCGCTACCTCTTCACCACTGCGAAGTTGAGCTTTGTGAACTTGCCCTAAGCTAGCCGCCGCCAGAGGAATTGGGTCAAAAGCACTGAACAGTTCCTTGATGGGCTTGCCTAAATCTTCCTGGATTATCTGCTCAACTTGCTCGTAACTAAAGGCAGGAACCCGGTCTTGTAGTTTGCTCAGTTCTTCTACATACTCACTGGGGAATATATCAGCACGGGTGGAGAATAACTGTCCAACTTTGATAAACGTTGGTCCTAGATCTAAGAATGTATCTCGAATCCAGATAGCTTGTGTTTTGCGTCTATATGCGTGCTTTTGCTCTGTATATCCTCCCCGATAACTCCAAGGTTTACCATCAAGCCACAACCCAGTGATGAGGGTCAAAACAAAACGCCAAATATCAATAAAACGCCTTTGACGGGAGTAATTTTCTTGATTCCACCGATAAGCTTTTTCGCTGTATTGCTTACCTATAGAACTTTGCCTAGACACATTTTGTTCCTGATCTAGTGTAAGGTTAATAGATTTCTGAGAAAGAGCAGACACTCGGATTTATCTGTAAGGTTTTTATCAAAAAAATAGCAGGTTATTAAAAATTATGTCGAAACTACTCACTTCTGTAGATAATCTAGGGTAGTAACGATAAATCTTATCAAGATTGCTTGCGATAGTTTTTTAATTCCGTACGCAAGCTGGCAATTTCTGCTCGCAGCTCATCAATCATGGCTTGCAGATCAGCTGGTTTGGATCCTGTTTTCCCTGTGTTACTAGCTGTGTTACTGCCTGTGTTACTAATAGTAGAATCAGCTGCTCCAGCTTCGCGATTGGCACTTTCAATGACCTGATCGGTAAACTGCCGCAGTCGCTCACGCTGCTCAGCATCAAACTTGCCTAACTCACTCAGGGCATTGGTCAGAGCATCCTCGAGCTGCCGATTAATGGCTTGAGCTGCAGCCCTACCCAGAAAAAAGGCATGAATTACAGAGTTACTCATTGATAAGTTTCTTTAGCTTACGTTACAAATTATAACGTACTTGCCCAAGATTATGAGTGAATTCAAATCTAGTTACTTGCTTCGTATATCCTCAGTTTTTCACATCTACCATGTCCTTTCAATTTAAAAAACGATTATTATATCATCTTATGTATTTAAATCTCACAGGGCTTAGGCAGTAACTTTAACTTTTCCTTCGTAGCCCTACTACTTATTAAGCGCGTTTGGTGGCGAGTTCGGGGTCAGTCCTGTGTAAGTATCAATATTAATAAAGCACCTTGATGAGGTTGAAGGTGTTTCAGAGTTGGGGTTCTGACAAAGGCCAATTGCTGCGAGGAGGGAAGGATTGATCGGTGTGGAAGATGGTAGAACCAGGTTCTTTTTGAGAGTTAATTCGCAGTGCGAAACCAAATCCTAATCCGGCTGAGGCGGCAAGGGCACCGGTCATCAGTAGGGCTTTCAGTGGGAATCCAGCTTTGGTAGTTTTGAGTTTTGAGGTTTGAGTTTTGAGCTTGGCGTGGACAGTTTTGAGAACAGCTAAGGTCTGAGTGCTCAGTTTTGAAGGATTAGTGCTCAGTTTTGAAGGATTAGTGCTCAGTCTTGAAGGATTAGTGCTCAGTCTTGAAGGATTAGTGCTCAGTCTTGAAGGATTAGTACTCAGTCTTGAAGAATTTGTACTCAGTTTTGAAGGATTAGTGCTCAGTTTTGAAGGATTAGTGCTCAGTTTTGAAGGATTAGTGCTCATTTTTGGGGCAATTAATGACTTTTGCTGAGTACTCAGGACTTTTAACTGAGAACTGCTTTGAGGCACTTTCTCCTGAGTTGGCAGCAGCGATAACCAAGCTTCTACGGTTTGAGGACGTTGATTGGTGACCATGTGCAAGCCACGCCAGACTGCTTGTTTAACTACTGGAGTTAGGTTTTGTGGACATGGTGGTAAGTCCGGCAGGAAAAGAATATAGAAACCTTCCTGGGCATGCAATACTTCCCTGACTGGTGCAGGTAAGGGTGGGGTTCCAGTAAGCAAGCAGTAAAAGGTTGCGGTTAAGGAATAAACATCGGTTGCCTGGGAAAGTTGTCCTTTAGAAACGTACTGTTCGGGGGCACTATACCCAGCAGCAATTAAACTGGCGTGGGTTTGCCTGACTCCTAGGGTGAGTTGACTAGTAATACCAAACTCACATAGCACTAGCTTATCGGTATCTTGACGCAGAATAATATTTTCCGGTCTAACATCTAGATGCAGCAAACCCTTTTGATGTAATATGCTCAGGGCATCGCCAATTTGACGAATGTATGCAATAGCTTGGGCTTCTGGAACCAAGTTGGCTTGGATGAGTTCAGCTAACGTCTGCCCTGGAATATATTCCATGACTAGGTAAGGTCGTCCGGCAGCTTCAAAGGATTCGATTACCCTGACTAAATGCTGATGCTGACAGCTGCTCAAGAGCCTACCAAGGGCAAGAAATTGCCGCTTGAACTGCTCACCATGGGGATGGTGGCACAGATTGTCGCTGAGGGTTTTGATCACGACGGTTTGACCAGACTCAGCGTTTATAGCTAGGTAGGTGATGCTAAAGACACCTTTGCCTAGCTGGCTATGAAGAACATATTTGCCGTTGTGCAAGACTGTGCCTGCCTTTAAGTCCATGAAAGTTCAGTTCAACTCCCACCTATGCTAACCTTAAGTGGTGCAGAATGGTTGACACTACCTAGGTTTCGTTCCTCGCTTTCTAACAATCAAGCATCAAGGAAAAACCAGGATAACTATTACCGCAATTATCAGAGTGGGAGAGTTTGAGAGGGAAAATTCATCCCCGTCCTGTTAGGTCGGGGTATTCTTTTCCCTGTCAAATAGTGTTAATATAGAAAGTAAGGGTCTCAAAAAAACTGGGTATTGACCCTACTCAGCTACCCTGGCCTATGGCCACGCTACGCGAACGGTGCGCGGGAAAGTCACGCCCAGGTCGATAACAGTCGCGCACGGCTGTGCCTGGGAATCCCCATCCCTGCGACGGGTGGGGAGGTTCAATCAGCTTAATTATTCTGTAGCAGGAGTTGTTAATCAGGATCAAACATTACCAAGGGTTGCCAATTAGGGTAAAAGCGCTCCAATAGTAGGGATGTCGTAACTCCACATCTGGCAACTTGGCTAACCCTGCTGGTAAAGGAAAACTGCCCTGATCCGTTACCAACTTCCCTCTCTCCAGACGGACTGTACCCCTGAGCAAATTTAACTGAGCTTTCCGTATAGCCTCGGCTTTCACTGGGACTTGCTGTAATTTTTCGTAAAACGTTGTCATTAGCCCCAGGGTACCCTCATCGCTGACATACCAGAGACTTCCCAATGCGGACTTGACCCCCGCTAGCACTGCTAGACCGGCAAATCCTAATTCGGCTTGCTCGTCTCCTAAGGCAGTACGACAGGCACTTAAGACCAACAACTCCACCTTAGGCTTACTTAAGCCTAGTTTAGGCAACTGGTTAAGTTGCAGCTTGGTATCCCACAGCTGGATGTAGGAATTACTTGGCTTACCGGCTAAGAATTCACTATGGGTAGCCAAATGAACGATACCAAAGGGTTGTGAGGCACGAGCTTTTATCAAATTTGCTACGGTGAACGCTTCGTTAAGTAATGCCTTTCCTGACCACAGTTGTTCTGTAACCATCGATAACTCTACAGGAACTGCTGGTAATGGGTTTTTGTTCTTAAACTGGGATGCTCCCATGGCCAAGACTTGAAATTTCCTAATGTCTACATAGTTCATGTTGGTTAATGATAGAGTTGGCATTAAACCAAGGCTATATCGTTCTACAAGAAACCCAGTGCCATCATGGAGTGCTGCCATGGGTAAAGAGCGCAAACCAACGTCCATGATAAAGGCAAGATTATTTATTTTTTTTGCTTTTAGCTCCTGCTCTACCGGACCAATCAACCAACGATACAACTGCTGAGCCAAGGGTAGGTAGACATTTGCGCTTTCGAGATTGGTGATACTCCTTTGGAATTCCCGAGCAACAGAGAGAAGTTGCGATCGCGTTGCTCCCTGCACCTGTTTTCGGATTACTGTCCCGGAAGCCGTAACGACTAGTAATTCGAGCTGTGTATTGAGATTTTCTTCCCAGTGCGACCCAGTCTTTTGCGGATTTGTCGTTGTCTCTCGTTCCAGTTTGGTTGACGTCAATCCCTTGGAATTAACTGGATTGCCCTTAGTCGTTTCCGATTTAAATTCCGGTTTAAAGAACAGGTAAATTAGGGCTGGTTTGAGTCCAGTAAGATTTTCAATCTGGCCCAGGTGGGCTTGGGCTTCTTCCAGGGTGACTATGGGAGTGTTGCTAATGCCTAGATGTTTTTCAAAGGCATAGGTGAAGCCTTCCTCAAGTTGTTTAACCTCAGCTTCAGCTTCTAGTCTAGAGTTAGAGGATTTACTGGTAACTGGCTGTGGGACGGATTGTGCCGGTGATTGACTACTATTAGTACTATTAGTATTAGTAATCTCTGCTATAGTCTGTGGTGCTGGTTGATTGTAATAAATGTTGATTAAATTCGATTTAGGTTTAAAATTAATAAACTCAAGGTTTTTAAGATTATAATTAGGTTCTAATTTAGGATTTTTAGGGTTTATTTGAGTGTATTCTGTTTTGGGAGCAATTGCCTGAGGCTTTGGTTGAGTAAGAATTGGGAAGGATTGAATGGACTGCTGAGATACTTGAGGGCGACTGGGGAGTAGATTAGCCTGATTTGAATAGGGATTGGTAGCCATTTCTTGACCTTGGCTAGTGGAATTTGGAATCAAATTGGTAGCCATTGCTTGACCTGGGCTAGTGGAATTTGAAATCAAATTGGTAGCCATTTCTTGACCTGGGCTAGTCAAATTTGAAGATGGCTCCCCAGTATTAATTTCTATATCACCTAAATCTGAGCTCTTCGAATTCGGAAAGGATTCTAGGGTAAAAGTAGAACCACCTGTAGAAATAGCTCCCTCTGTACCATTCTCTGTACTATTAGTACTTCTATTTCCCACCTCAAAGGGGGTTTGCCCGTTTCCACCATGACTGATGGTGATTTCTCCTCCACCATCTCCCCCAACTGTAGCAATGCTGACTGCTGTTTCTTTGCCCTCGATTAAGGTGTCAAACGTCCCAGTGGCTCTAAAAAAACCTTCTGTGGTAATTTCCACATTACCGCCTTTGCGATCGCTACCACCTTCGGCATTGATCCAGCTAACCTCAATATTACCTCCTTCGAGGGTAACATCCCCTCCCTTGCCAACTGTTGTTGATGAGTTAAGCTCTTGGGTGCTCAGAGCCTCAGACGCTGTGATTGTAATCGCTCCCCCATTTGTCTTGATATCACCTAGAGTGACATTAACGCCATCAATGGTGATATCTCCAGAAAAGTTCAGAGACACGTTAGGGGCGGTAATATCATTACTAGCGTTCAGAACAATGTTGCCCAAAACTTGTTCTAGGGCATTCGCGCCAAGGGTAAAGCCAGATGTCCCCCCATCCCCCGACAAAATTTCCATCACATCAAAACCAAGGGGATTATCTGCTAGCTGCTGACCATCACCTTCTGTCCCAGGTACAATAGTAATGTTACGGTCGTTAAATCTAATCGTGCCGTTTTTACCAAGAGGGGCGGTGACATCAACTTTGCCATCAAAGATTAAAGTCTTTTGGCTAGATATCTCAACTGTCCCACCATCTGATGTCCTACCATTTCGAGCCTGTGGAGTTGGCTCTTCAGCGCCACGGGCAGTAATCTCCCCGTAGAATGCTGTAGTTTCCTCTGACCAGACAGTAACTCGACCTCCGTTTTGATTTGAATTTTTTCCATCAGCCTTAATCTCGGAACCACGGCTGACAAAGGTGTGATTGGCATTTAATTCTACATTGTCTGGATTGTCTTGGGGGTGCTTCCCAATCCACACCTGGCCACCATTACTGCCAGAAGAGTCAATGGTGGCATTAATTACAGCAATGCGATCGCCTAATACTGTTACACTGCGTCGCCCAAGTTTTTGGTTGGAAACATCTAGGGTACCGGAGACAATGGTTGTTCCTGTCTCAGTGGGAACTGTGGTGCCAGAATCTGTCAGCTGCACGGTTCCATTGGAATTGGCACTGAGTCCCGTCTCAACGCCTTGGGCTGGTCCTGTCAGTAGCGCTGGTATATCTAGTGCAGTAATTAATGGTTGCCCATCTAGTGTCCGAGGGGGGTCAATCTCTAGATTCAACAAATTTCCAGATTGAGAAATCTTAACCAGACTTTTCCCTGGTACAGCAGCGATAGTAATATTGCCTCCTGGTGCATTCAGTTGCCCAGTGTTAATCACACTACCCCCGATCAAGGCGATCCGTTTATTGTCTGGCACTTCCAGCTCACCAGCGTTAATGATACTTCCAGGTTGGGCTAAATCAAAGGCAAAGCTAGTGGGGTCACCAATTAAGTTCTGGTAATTATTATTGTCGCCAAAAGCATCAAACCAATTGCCTTCGCCAAAGCCAATCCCAGTAGCTGTAGTTGCTGTAAAGGAAGCAGGCACATTCAGTCGAGCATCAGCCCCAAAAATAATCCCTGCTGGGTTCATTAAGTATAAGTTAGGGCTCCCACTGCCTCTGATTTGAATTAGACCATTAATAATTGAGGGTACATCCCCTACGACTCGCCCCAAAATATTCCTAACCTGGGGATTATTAGAGATAAAATTGGCAATCTGGCCGGAATCGAGTCCAAATTCCTCAAAACTGTGAAACAGATTCGGTTGATCGTCACTAGAGAGGCTACCACCAGTGATATCGAAGGTTTGACCATCACGAGTTACAATTGTCCCTGCACTGTCTTCTGCTGAGGTGATTTGTGCGATTGCTGGTAGCCCAGTTGGGGAGAGCAACATGGCTACCCCCCAGGGCATGACTTGACCTAGAGATAAGCGGTTGAGCAATGAAGGAGAGATTTTTCGGTTAGAGCTTTGAGGGGGAAAATTTTTGCCCTCTAGGGGACTGCACCGTCCTTGGTACTTAGAAGAATTGCTGCCCTTGGGTTTTACTACCGGTTTCCCCATAATCTTCATAGCAACCCTTAACCTTCTCTGTCTAGTAGTCATGGAGTGTAGTGGTCATGCACCTAGTTGGAAACAGCTGTAGCACCAATCCACTAAGGGAAGGTGGTGCTAATTTCACGCTTATTTAAAACTAAAATAGCCATGGTACAATAGCCATGCTAAAATAGCCATCCTTAGTGATCACTGTTCACAGTAACAGAATAGGTGTAACTTATGGAATGTTCTGTCTAGCTGGCAACAACTAAATGGTTGTCTTGTGGTACATGTTGAGGTACTTCTGCCGGTAATCCTACCAGATATTGGTACATATTGATATATTCCCTGGCTGACTTCTCCCAACTAAAGTCTTGGCTCATAGCTCGTTGCTGCAAACTCCGCCATTCTTTCTGGTAGCGGAAACCTTCCCAAGCCCGAACCATACAAGTATAAAAATCTAACGGTTCATAGCGGTCAAAGCAGTAACCGGTGCCAGTTTGCTTGATCGGATCATGGTGGGAAACGGTATCCACCAAACCCCCAGTACGCCGTACAATGGGGATACAGCCGTAACGCATAGCCAGCATTTGGCTAATCCCACAGGGTTCAAAGCGAGAAGGCATCAAGAATACATCACTACCAGCATAAATCCGTCGAGCTAGAGGATCGTTATATAGGATTTGAGCAGACATTCGTCCTGGATAGCGGGATGCGATTTCCCACAGTTGGGTTTCATAGTAGCGCTCTCCCGTACCTAGGACTAAAAATTGACAATCGGTGTAAGCTAGGAAACCCTGTAAAACTTGAACCAGCAGGTCAATCCCTTTCTGTTCCACTAAACGGGAAACCATACTGATCACACAGGTATCAGGGTTGATAGCTAAGCCGACTTCTTTCTGGAGGGCTACTTTGTTTTTGCTACGGATGTCGAGAGTATCAGCGGTGAAGTTGTGAGGAATATAGTTATCGGTTTCGGGATTGTAACTTTCTGTATCAATCCCATTGACAATTCCAACAGTTTTACCACTGATAAATGATAGCAAACCTTCTAAGGATTCACCGTATTCAGCAGTTTGGATTTGTTGAGCGTAGGTGGGCGAAACAGTATTTACCCGGTTAGCGTACTGTACAGCTGCCGCCATAGTATTATGACCTTGCATATACCAGGGACACCAAGTAATTTCTTCTAAGCGCCAGCGCTGGGGACCTTGATAAGCCAGGTTGTGAATTGTGAAAACTGTGCTGATATCTGATGATTGGTGCATCCACACGGGAATCATGCCTGTGTGCCAATCATGGCAGTGAATAACATCAGGCTTCCAGTAGTTCCAAGCAAACTCAGCTGCACCATTGGCAAATAGGGTGAATCGCCAGTCTTCATCATCTCCAGAGTAGATTTGGCGACCAGCAAAGGCAGCATGACCAAATAAGTATAAGGGGACATCAGTCTTTGGTAGTAGGGTTTCAAACACATTGAAGTGTTGAAACATAGCATCACCAGACCACACTGGTTCCTCTGGAATCTCCATTTTATCGGGCAAAAAGCCGTAGTAAGGCATGAAAATTCGGACATCCTGTCCCAATTGCCTCAAGGTTTTGGGTAATGATCCCACTACATCCCCCATACCGCCAATTTTCGCGATGGGAGCTGCTTCCGCCGCAACGAATAGAATCTTCATCTGTTAGTTGTAAATTATTGGTTGTTAGTGCCTAGGAAATAGCTGCAAGCTTGAAGGATGAAGTGCATTTGATCAAGCCTGAAACATGGAGCAGAACTTTTCAGGAATTGACCTTTAACTCCTCTGTTGACTTGATCGAAGAACCTTCAGCTTTCCGGCTATCCTAGCTTACTCTAGCCTTCTGAAAAATTCTACGGTAAAAGAAAAAGGCTATGGCTTAAAAAACCTTTTCCTTAGCCTTTTCCTACACTAAAAGCGGCTTTGCGAAAATTCTAAAATCTATAGCGCTTCGGACAGGAATTGCATTGAATTTTCAGCTATATTCCTATTCCCGCTCGATTTGAGCCAAAATTTCATCCAAAATCTCTTGTGCTCCCTGTTGTTTGAGTTTTTGGGCAAGTTCGAGTCCTAAATTTTCGGCTTGACTCGAATCCCCTTGAATGGTGTCTTTGACAAGTCTTTGCCCATCCACACTAGCCACTATAGCTGTTAGGGTTAGGGTATTGCCTTCCAACTGAGTGTCTACACCGATCGGAACTTGACAGCCACCTTCGAGCGCTCTTAATAATGACCGTTCTGCGTAACAGCGTTGAGAAGTGGGGGGATGTGCGATCGCATTGAGCAGTTCTAAGACTTCTTGATCATCGAAGCGGCATTCAATTCCCAAAGCCCCTTGTCCCACAGCATGGAGTGAGATCTCTGGTGGTAAAATTTGGTGAATGCGATCGCTCATGTCCAGTCGTTTTAGCCCAGCTACTGCTAAAATTAGTGCATCGTAGTCACCAGCATCCAGTTTGGCCAGTCTAGTGTTTAGGTTCCCTCTGACATCTTTAAAACTCAGATGGGGAAAATGGTAGCGCAGCTGAGCCAGTCGTCTGAGGGAGGAGGTTCCAATGATCGAGCCTTCTGGCAAAGTTTCTATCTGTTTATCTTGGTGCTTTTGGTGCATTACTAAAGCATCTGCGGGGTTCTCCCGTTCCGTAACGCACCCTAGCACCAACCCTTCTGGCAATCTGGTCGGCAAGTCTTTGAGGGAATGCACCGCAAAATCAATCTCATCCCTAAGCATTCCCAATTCCAGTTCCTTAGTGAATAACCCTTTATCCCCAATCTTAGATAAAGCCACATCCAGGATTTTATCTCCGTGGGTACTCATGGTCTGGACTTCAAACTCTCGGTCTGGAAAATGCTTTTTCAGTTGCTCTTGTACCCAGTAAGTCTGAATCAGAGCAAGTTGGCTTTTCCGAGAACCGATGCGAATTGTCCGGGCAGGACTGGTAACGGTAGAGGTCATAGGGCTGTCAATTTCTACAAGGCAGATCAATTTACTTGTTCTAGACTACCGCAGAAGGTGACGTTTCCCTTTCCGTTTCTGTCATTAGCTAGTTGTCATTTGTCATTTGTCAAAAACTAAGGTGTAGTATATAGCATTTCTGTAAGCTATCAGCTATCAGCGTGTCGCGTATCAGCTATCAGCTTTGGAATAAAACAAGTAAGCATTGGAATAATGCTGAGTTATAGCAGAAGTCAGAAGTCAGAAGTCAGAAGTCAGAAGTCAAACTCTTGCGCTTACTTAGGTTTGAGACTTTTGTCATGTACTAACTGCCCTGGCGACTGCTATACCTCAAGCGCGTCGTTCGCACAGCGTGGCCAAACGCGCCCCGCGTGGCCAAACGCGCCCCGCGTGGCCACAAAGCACCTCAAGTAGCGTGAGCCTTTAGCTCACGGCTGACCGCTGACCTCTGTTGGCTGAATGCTTATCTCATAACTCTATATCTCATCTACTTGAGTGGTGGGATGAGTTCACTTTTATCAGCAACGCCAAACAAAATTTTTTCAGTGATAGTATCCAAAGAGACATCATAGATTTGTAAAGAATTGTATAGTCGTTATATTGAAATATAAGTTCACAGGAAATTTTAAGTTATTTATATTATTGTTGTACTAATTGGTTGAGGTGCAGTGTAATTGACTTAATCGGGAAGAGGTAAATGGTGGGAGGGAATAAAAGATGGAAATTAAAACTAAAATTTCGAAATTTTTCCTAAATTTTGCCACTTTTATCTTGATTATCTAAATTTTACTTCTATAACCACAACTGCCCCAGAAACTAAGTCATCTTCGATGGGTTGTGTAGGTAGTTAACAGGTTGACCCGAAAATATTTCCTTTACACCCACAAAAATTCCTCCCCTAACACGGTTTTATCCTGACTTAATCAGGGTGCTCGCTACATTCGCGCTTGATTTAACATTGATTATTTAATAGTAGGTCACGTCGCCTGCGGTTGCTAGATAAACCCAGAGTGAGAGGCTGATGGGTGATTAAAAGTTAAAGATTTGCAAATAAATATTGCAGGAATTTAAGCAATGCCAAGTTTCAACACTGATAACCCCTGTATACGAGTTGGTATATTGCATTCCTTAAGAGGTACTATGGCAATTAGCGAAGCCCCCCTGGTGGAAGCTGAGCTGATGGCGATCGCAGAAATTAACCAAACCGGAGGAGTTCTTGGTCAACCTATCGAAGCGATCGTTGAGGATGGCGCATCGAACTCAGCGGAATTTGAGAGCAAGGCCAGAAAACTGATTCAACAGGATCAGGTAGCCACAGTCTTTGGCTGCTGGACGTCTGCTTCTCGTAAGGCAGTTTTGCCTGTATTCGAGGTGTTAAATTCTCTGCTATGGTACCCCCTACAATATGAGGGTCTGGAATGTTCCCCCAATATTTTTTATACCGGGTCTTGTCCAAATCAACAAATTGAGCCAGCGGTGAACTGGCTGGTGAAAAATTACGGTAAGCGATTTTATCTGATCGGTAGCGACTATATTTTCCCCCTGACTGCCAACAAGATTATTAAAGCGCAACTGAAACAACTGGGGGGAACAGTGGTTGGGGAAGATTACATGGCTCTAGGCACTCAAGATATGGGAGAGGTGATCACCAAAATTAAACAGGTTCAACCAGATGTGGTCTTCAACACCCTCAATGGTGACAGTAATGTAGCCTTCTATCGCCAGTACAAATCCTCTGGAATTACAGCTGATGACATTCCGATTATGGCAGTGAGTGTGGCTGAGGCGGAACTCCAAAGGATAGGGGATACAGCGGCGGGACATTATGCCAGCTGGAGCTATTTCCAGAGTCTGAACACTCCTAATAATCAACGGTTTGTCCAGAATTTTCAGCGTCGTTACGGAGCTAACCGAGTGACTAGTGACCCCATTGAAGCCGCCTACGCCCAGGTTTACCTTTGGAAACAAGCCGTGGAATCCGCTCAATCATTTGAAGTAGACCGGGTACGGGTGGCAGCTTATGGTCAGAAATTTGATGCTCCCGGAGGATTAGTCCAAATCGAACCGAATCACCATATTGGTAAAACATGCCGGATTGGGCGGATTTTGCCTACTGGACAATTTGAAATTGTCTTTACCAGTGAACGTCCGATTAAACCCCTACCCTGGTTAGGGGTTGAAACCTATAACTGTGCCTGTGATACACAAACTCACCAATACAATCGGTCGTCTAGTGGGACACCATTGATCGAACCCTACAGCACAAATGTGGTGATTGAATTATTGGCTGAGGTGTCTCAATGGATTGAAAAAGCTAGGTATTTCGAGACCAATGCACAAGCATTAGAAATGGCAACGGAACAGTTGAAACATGAAATAGTTGAGCGGCGACGAATTGAAGCAGAACTCCAGAAAGCCTTCGATGAGCTAGAGCTAAAGGTTGAACAACGCACAGCTGACTTAAAAGCATCTAATGCTCAGCTAATGACGGAGGTGCGAGAGCGTGAGCAAGCTCAAGAAGAACTCAGGGCAGCTAAAGATCAGTTACAGGCGGTTTTGGAAGCAGTACCGGGGATTGTCTCTTGGATTAACTCGGATTTGCAATACCTAGGTGTGAATCGCCATTTAGCCAAAACCTTTAACTTGCCCTCAGAGGGGTTTGTGGGTCAAGACATTGGTTTTCTTCAGGCTAGCTCAGAGTTTAATGACTTTGTCAAGGAGTTTTTTGCCACTCCAGAACAAGATGCTTGCCGAGAAGTCTCGGCTATCGTCAATGACGAAAAGCGAAACTATGTAATTGTTGCCCAGAAGTACCATCAAGGCTCAGCTGCTTTCACCGTTGGGATTGATATTACCGAACGTCAGCAGGCCCTTGATGACCTGCGCAAGACCAAAGATCAGTTACAGGCCGTGTTGGAGGCAGTACCGGGGATTGTCTCTTGGATTAGCTCAGATTTGCAATACCTAGGTGTGAATCGCCATTTAGCCAAAACCTTTAACTTGCCCTCAGAGGGGTTTGTGGGTCAAGACATTGGTTTTCTTCAGGCTAGCTCAGAGTTTAATGACTTTGTCAAGGAGTTTTTTGCCACTCCAGAACAAGATGCTTGCCGAGAAGTCTCGGCTATCGTCAATGACGAAAAGCGAAACTATGTAATTGTTGCCCAGAAGTACCATCAAGGCTCAGCTGCTTTCAC
>NZ_JAAHHM010000027.1:38273-77992 GCF_010692445.1 Moorena sp. SIO3E8
TTGTCAAGGAGTTTTTTGCCACTCCAGAACAAGATGCTTGCCGAGAAGTCTCGGCTATCGTCAATGACGAAAAGCGAAACTATGTAATTGTTGCCCAGAAGTACCATCAAGGCTCAGCTGCTTTCACTATTGGGATTGATATTAGCGAGCGTCGGCAAGCTGAAGCAAAATATCGCAATATCTTTGAAAATGCTGTAGAAGGCATCTTCCAAACCACCCCGTCAGGAGGTTACCTCAGTGCTAACCCAGCTTTAGCTCGCATCTATGGTTATGAGTCCCCAGAAGTATTAATTAATACTGTCTCGAATATTGAGCAGCAACTTTATGTTGATCCGAACCGTCGCTCCCAATTCATCCAGTTATTGGAAGAAAATCCTACCTTAGTGGATTTCGAGTCCCAAGTCTATCGCAAAGATGGCAGTTTGACTTGGATTTGCGAAAATGCCCGTGCCATTAAAGATGAAGATGGCAATCTGCTGTATTACGAAGGTACTGTAGAAGACATCTCTGAGCGTAAGCAAGCTCAGGAAGCCTTGCAAAAAGCCAATGAAGTGTTAGAAACCCGAGTGGAGGAACGAACAGCAGCACTACGGGACGCCAATCATCAACTACGGATTGAGATTGTAGAGCGCAAGCACATCGAAGCAGCACTACGTAAATCCGAAGCTGAGTTGCGGGTGCTGTTTGGGGCGATGACAGATGTGATTACTGTTTTTGATGCTCAAGGACGATACATGAAAGTAGTCTCCACCAATTCTGAGGTTTTATATAGTCCAACGACCGAACTACTTGGTAAGAGTGTCTACGAGGTTTTTCCCCCCAAGCAAGCTGAACTTTTTGTCACCCATATCCGGCAAGTCTTAGATACTAAACAAACCCTGAATATAGAATACAGTTTACCTATAGTACATTATCAAGTAGGAAGTATTAAGGATGAAATTAGTTCTAACTCAGACTTGAATGGCCACAAACTTTCGGACTTCGATTCCAAGAATATAGGGCATCACACTAACAAATATTATCACAATTCATCCGATTATGAAAAATTTTCGGAATTCAATGGCCAAAAGCTAGTGGGGCAAACTGAAAAACCCTTTCATACTTCACACTTTAGAGGTGATAATTCCCAGGTGTGGTTTGCTGCGAGTGTCTCACCCCTGCCAAACAATTGTGTGATTTGGGTCGCCCGTAATATTACCGAGCGCAAACGGGTTCTAGATGCACTCCAGGAAGCTGAAGAGAAGTATCGTAGCATCTTTGAAAATGTGGCTGAGGGGATTTTTCAGATTACACCGGATGGGCAGTACCTGAGTGTTAATCCAGCTTTAGCTCGGATGTATGGCTACTCTAGCCCAGAAGAAATAGTTACTAAAGTGACCGATATTAAACAGCAACTTTATTTCAACCCCAACAGCTATGCTGAGTTTATTGCTGCGGTTGAGGAGCATGGTGCTATCTCGGATTTTGAAGCTAGGGTTTATCGACAAGATGGCCAAATCATCTGGACATCCCAGAATGCTCGTGTTGTGCGTGATGCTCAAGGGAAACTACTGTACTACGAAGGCACTGTAGCCGACATTACCAAGGGCAAACAGGCAGAAGCAGCGCTGAGAGCTGAACAAGAAAAGTCGGAACACTTGTTGTTGAATATTTTACCTCACTCCATCGCCCAACGATTAAAACAAGAGCCAAAAGCTATTGCGAATCGCTTTGAGGAAGTAACAATTCTGTTTGCTGATATTGTGGAGTTTACCAAGCTTTCTGCTCGCATCTCTCCCACAGAATTGGTTAATCTACTTAATCAAATTTTCTCAAGCTTTGACCAACTAGCGCAGCACCATGGATTAGAGAAAATTAAGACCATTGGAGATGCCTACATGGTTGTTGGTGGTCTACCAAACCCTAGGGATGACCATCCAGAAGCGATCGCAAACATGGCATTGGATCTGCAACAGGAAATTACTCGTTTCCAGCGGGATGATGGAGAACCATTCCGCCTGCGCATCGGGATTAACACTGGTCCTGTGGTAGCTGGGGTGATCGGTATCCAGAAGTTTATTTATGATTTGTGGGGGGATGCGGTTAATGTGGCATCTCGGATGGACTCTCAAGGGGAACCTGGGAGAATTCAAGTTACTGCTGCCACTTACGAGCGTTTAAGAGACAAGTATTTGTTTGAAGAGCGAGGAATTATTAATGTGAAGGGCAAAGGAGAGATGATCACCTATTGGCTGACTGGGCGAAAGTAAGTGATTGTGGAAGGTTGTTCGCTCTTGGCGTCCGAAGTAGGGTGGGTTGAGGGTTGTTCGCGTAGCGTGGCCAAAGGCCAAGGTTGAGGGTTGACCCCCTGCCGATCTTTGGGAGGATCAAAGCTTTAGTGTTAACTAGCAATTACCTGATTCATCTTCCATCGGCCTCTGCTCTATATATTTTTTTTGACTTTTTTGTAAAAACGTTTCACCAACATGCTAGCATTTTCAGCTTTGCTTGTCAGTAAATACACTTTGACACATCGTGCCGGTTTTTTGTGAAAGAGTTTGTCCAAAATTCATCCCACACTCAAAACGAAGTGTTGAGATGTGGGATGAATTTTGGCGGAAGCGAAGAAAGGGATAAGCTGTCTGTCACTATCCAGAATTCCAATAGGAATGCTGTATTATATAGTGTAATAGCCGGTGAAGCAAGTGTTTAATTTTAATTACAAATGACGAAATCAGTGTTGTGGTCAATTGCCCTATTTTCAATTGCCCTATCTGTACCTTTAGTCTTAGCGAAATCCCTGTCACCTGGCTCTGAGTTAGAAACATCTTCCTCAACGTCTTCTGCTCCAAATTCCCCAGATCAAGTTTCCCCTGAGTCGGATGGGTTGGCTAACTCAGAGGATACTCCCACATCCGAACTAACATCTACCGCCACAGCGCCAACAGCATCCCAATCTCTTACCCCCAAGGATGAGAATTCCACTGTCTCTAAGTCACCACCTTCAGCAACCCTAGCCCAAACTAAAGCTACCCAAGCATCAACCTCTAGCAAGCAAGACACTAAACAATCTACTGCTACTACCAAGGATAAATCCCAGGATAAATCGGATAAATCAGCCAAGACTGAGTCTTATAATCATAACAACCAGCCGCCCAGCCACTCTGAAGGAGCTACCAAAAATCAGCAACCAGCACCAAAGCCATTGAATGATGCTCCGATCTTAGAAATGCGAGTTGCTGTAGCCAATGGTGTTAAGTCTCTGGTAGTGGCTACTTCAACACCGGGTGAGTTGCTGGATGCTAGGGGTCAGCCCCTGGGTAAACTAACCGCCAATCAGGGAAGTAATGTTAAACCATTAGGGGACTATATTCAAATTGGTAACTATAAGACCCCCGCAGGGCTTTGGGTGAAGCCAACTAACGGAGGGTATGTATTAGTGGGAAATCGCTGGTATCGAGGGGATTTGCTATTGATTTCTAAGGGAGATAGCATCTTGGCAGTAAACTACGTTGACCTTGAGCTTTACCTGACTTCGGTGGTGGGAGCGGAAGTGTATCCTAGTTGGCCAATGGCAGCTCTGAAAGCACAAGCCATTGCTGCTCGCTCCTATGCTTTGGTTCATGCGATTCGACCTGCTAGTAAGTTCTATGATTTGGGAAACACTCAGCGTTGGCAAGTTTACAAAGGAATCAAATATGAGTGGAACACCACGGCTCAGGCAGTTCAAGAAACTCGCGGCATTTTTCTAAGTTACAAAGGTGGGGTGGTAGAATCCTTGTACGCGGCTTCTGACCATATTGTCAAAAATGTATTTGGTGGTCAGGGTATGAGTCAAACCGGAGCTCGTGACTTGGCTAAGCAGGGTTACACCTATCAAGAAATTTTAGGCAACTATTATCCAGGCACTAGTTTGGCTTGGATTGATACTGTTGAAGCGGATTACGATTAGAGTTCTGTGCCAATTGAGGAACCCTATTCTGAACAAATGGCAATTGAGCAACCCTATTCTGGAAATATGTGGATAAAATAGATATTTTGTTGTTTTCCACAGGGTGAAACTATTATGAGCCGTGCTGAAAAAGTTGTTCTAGCATATTCCGGTGGCGTAGATACGTCGGTTTGTATCCCTTATCTTAAAGAAGAATGGGGAGTAAAGGAGGTGATCACCCTAGCCGCCAATTTAGGTCAGGGAGATGAACTAGAACCAATCAGACAAAAAGCCTTGGACGCTGGGGCAACAGAATCCTTGGTTGCTGATGCGACCTACACCTTTGTCAAGGACTATGCGTTTCCAGCCATTCAGGCTAATGCTCTTTATGAAAGTCGCTATCCCCTCTCTACTGCTCTGGCTCGTCCCCTGATTGCTAAATTATTGGTGGAGGCTGCTGAAAAATACGGTGCAGATGCGGTAGCTCATGGTTGTACCGGTAAGGGCAATGACCAAGTGCGTTTTGATGTGTCGATTATCGCCCTTAACCCCAACTTGAAAATATTGGCACCAGCTAGGGAGTGGGGTTTCTCTCGTGAAGATGCGATCGCATATGGTGAGCGCTTTGGTATTCCCTCACCAGTGAAAAAGTCTTCCCCCTACAGCATTGACCGTAACCTGTTAGGGCGGAGTATTGAAGCGGGGGTGCTTGAAGATCCGATGGTAGAACCACCAGAGGAAGTTTATGCCATGACAAAAGCGATCGCAAATACACCAGACGAGCCAGAGTATATTGAAATCGGCTTTGAGGGGGGTGTTCCCACTATACTTAACGGTAATCTCCTTGATCCGGTTACTTTGATTAGTCAACTGAACGAGTTAGCTGGCAATCACGGTGTGGGACGGATTGACATGGTTGAGAACCGGGTAGTCGGTATCAAAAGCCGAGAAATTTACGAAACACCAGCCCTATCGGTGTTGATCCAAGCTCATCGTGACTTGGAAAGTCTGACCTTGACTGCTGATGTTACCCAGTACAAGCGAGGGATTGAAGACACCTACAGTCAAATGGTCTACAAAGGCTTGTGGTACAGTCCCCTTAAGGAGGCTTTGGATGCTTTCATTCAAAAAACCCAGGAGCGGGTATCCGGTACAGTCAAGGTTAAACTTTTCAAGGGTAATGCCGTAATTGTAGGACGTCAGTCAGAGAATTCTCTCTACACTCCGGAACTGGCTACCTACACCTCCGAAGACCAGTTTGACCACAAGGCTGCTGAGGGTTTCATCTACTTGTGGGGATTACCAACTCGGGTGTGGTCAGCAAAAACCAGGAGTTAGGAATTTTGGGTTACGGTAATTGGGTTACGGTAATCGTTAACTACCAATTACCGATTACCCTTAGCCAATCTCAATTAATCCCCCATGCCCAATTTCTGCCTACGAGACTCAAACCATTTAGGAACAACAATCGAGCCAATCACCAAGATCAGAGCAACAATCGCAAATTTAGATACCGAAGAGATTAATAGTTCCAGAGGTATCAAGCGTCCGCAAAAGTAAGATAAACTCACCATCACTGATGCCCAGATACTAGCACCAGCGAAATTGAATAATAGAAATTTCGGGTAAGGCATCTGAACAATCCCTGCCATTGGGCCAGCAAAGATCCGCAGTATTGCCACAAATCGACCAAAAAAAACTGCCTTAGCAGCGTTCTTACGAAATTCGGTTTTAGCCTCTGTCAGTTGTGCTTCTGTGATCCTGACTAAACCCCCAATTCGCAGTAGTAAGGGCCAACCACCGATTTTCCCAATCCAGTAACCACAGTTATCTCCTAAGACAGCACCAGCGATCGCAGAGCATAGGACTACCCAATAATTGAGTTCGCCGCTACCTGCACCGAAGCCACCTACCAGGGTAATGGTTTCTCCCGGTATGGGAACCCCAGCGTTTTCCAGGGCAATCCCAAAAAAAACTGCCCAGTAGCCATAGTCCTTAGCTATGTCCTGGACTGTTTCCAACGATAAAAGCTCAAAAGACATCCAGCGTTACAAAAATTAATACTTTTTAATATTTTGGCTCGATCGTGTCTTTTGTGTCAATTAAAGCAGTATTTTGAAAAATACTGGACAAACACAACCAGAACCAATTCGAGCTTTTATCAAAAGCTTGCTTGGTTAAATTAAAACTTGACTGGCGATGAATCCCATGCTGATCTTAGCTACAGAGTGGAGCTTATCGCCAGAATACCTAAAATTCACAATCCCATCAGGTGGGTACCAGTTCACCAGGACGAAGGTTTGCCCACTTCCCAGTTTCCTGCTTAAAGCTATTACACCCCACAACGTCCCATTCCATTTCGATTATATCTTCAGTAGAACGGATATTGACATTGATGGTGGGCTCAACCGCTTCAAAGTTGGGAGATTCCGTCAGGTGAGGTACCTGATGCTGGGTTTCCACAGCATGGTATGTAGTACACCGGTCTACGTAGTGGCAGTTAATGCAAATACACATTGCTTAAACTCCATTTCCTTTATTTTAGCATAGCTCAATTCAGAAATTTATTGGCTAGCTTATAATATCAAATACTTAAGTATTGGCTACTCTGTTTGCTACTTTTATAAAGTTATATGTTCGAGTTTACCACAATTGATATATAGTATTATTTCTGAGATTTCAGAAAATGACTAATGACTAATTACCAAACTGCTATATCACCCCAAAATTGGCCGTTTAACTGGGAGTTACTCCCTTCTGACGCTTGCTTGGTGGGTGGTGCGGTTAGGGATGCTCTGATCAACCGACAGTCCGATTACCTAGACTTAGATTTTGTTTTACCCACTAAAGCAGTACGGACAGCAAGCAAGCTAGCAAGACGTTATAAGGCAGGATTTGTGGTTTTGGATGCCGAGCGTCAAATAGCTAGGGTAGTGTTTGGCAACGCCACAGTTGACTTTGCTCAACAGGAGGGGGATAGCTTAGAGGCTGACTTACATAGGCGGGATTATACGATTAATGCGATCGCATTTAATCCCCACACCAAGGAATTCATTGATCCATTACAAGGTATCTTGGATTGCCGTAAAGGGATAATCCGGATGGTGTCACCAGAAAACTTACAAAATGACCCATTACGATTACTGCGGGCTTATCGACAAGCTGCTCAGTTGGGTTTTCAGATTGACCCAGCCACCCAGTCAGTGATTAGAAAGGTAGCACCGTTATTGAGCCAAATCGCAGCAGAACGAGTACGGACAGAATTGGGCTATCTCCTCAAGTCTCCTCAGGGTGTACCTTGGCTAAAAGCGGCCTGGGAGGATAATGTATTACGACCATGGCTGCCTGATGCCACCGCTGAATCTTTCGAGTACATGACAGCAATTAACCCATCCGCGATGGTACTGGCAGAAACCTGGCCTAAGCTTGGGGTGGAATTGAACTTAAAGGTGACTAAGCATTCTTTATCTTTGCTAAATTTGGCTAAGCTAGCAAATTTATTATCATCAATACCAGCAGTTGCTGAACAACAGCTGTTAGCTCTAAAGTACTCTCGTGTTCAGACTCGAATAGTAGTCAGGGCAATCCAACATTTGCCCCAATTGCTGTCTTATACTACTGCCAAGGATATCCCATTACGGGACCAGTATTTCTTCTTTCTTAACGTTGGAGCTGTCTTTCCTGTGGTAGCGCTTTTGGCAGTTGCCAGGGGCATGGCTGTGGATACTATAGCACCCTTGATTGAGCACTATTTGAATCCCAATGACCAGGTTGCCCATCCCACACCACTGGTTACTGGTAAAGATTTAATCAAGTCTCTTAAGTTATCCCCTAGTTCTAAAATTGGTGAGTTACTGACTGAGATTCAACTTGCACGGATTGAGGGCAATATCGATAGTATTAAAGGTGCTCTGGAATTTGCCGCCAAGCTGGACTCAATCAACTGTGGCTCTGAAGACAAAAACAAATAACACATGATATTAAATCCGATTAACTTATTATCATAAGCTATCAGCTATCAGCTATCAGCTATCAGCTATCAGCTATCAGCTATCAGTTATCAGCTATCAGTTATCAGCTTATGGGCTATGGACAGGCTACTTGAGGTGCTTATGGGCATAGGGTAAGCAAAGGGAAGAGCTTTTGAATAAAACAGGTAAGCATTAGTTTAATCTGAGTTATGGAAAGCTGTTCGCGTAGCGTGAGCTAAAAGCTCACGGCTGACGGCTGACGGCTGACGGCTGACCGCTGAATGCTTACATCAGCAGTCATTTTGATCGCCGATGGATAATTCGATCCACAATAAAAGCAGCGATCGCACCAACTCCAACACCAATCAAAATATGAAATAGCACAAACCAGAAAGTATAAGTCAAGCAAGGGTAGAGTCCAGCTTTAGGGCAATCTAAGGATTCCTTCCGGTCTAGTTTGATCAAGATCACTTCTAGAGGTTGTTTAGCGTCGCTTTGGGACGAAATACCACTGACGGCTAGACCAGTACCGACAAAGGTGATCCAAAGTTGTTGTCTTTTCTCCTGTTTTTCAGCTTCTTTGTCTCGGGCTCGATCAGCCTCCTCCTTATCTCTGAGGGCTTTTTCCAAAGCGCGATCGCGTTCTGCTTGTTCAATTTCCACAATACCTCTGATTGAGGAAATCGCTTTGTCTAATAGGCCAGAACTATGTCCAAAATAGCTTAAGTTTATTTTAATTTGCTCTTGATAAGTATGGCTTATTTTATCAGAAAATACTGACAAAATCCTTAAATCATCCTTTGGTAATTTTTCTTGAAGTTGTTGAAGCTTTTCGGAATAATTTTGAGCATTAATCTTCATTGTAAAGCTATAGCTTTCTAACTGTCCCAGCAAGTCTGAATAGTTCAAGTCTAGCTTCGGCAGTATTCTCAGCTTATGCTTAAAGTCCAACAGTTCTGCTTCAGATAATGATCTCTGATTATCTTGACTTTGAGTCGTGGCACAGGCTTCTAGCCTGTGATCTGTCGTTTTATCTTGACTTTGAGTCGTGGCACAGGCTTCTAGCCTGTGATCTGTCGTTTTATCTTGACTTTGAGTCGTGGCACAGGCTTCCAGCCTGTGATCTGTCGTTTTATCTTGACTTTGAGTCGTGGCATAGGCTTCCAGCCTGTGACCTGTCGTTTCATTGATTATTTTTTTGATATCTTGATATTGTTGTTTAACATCACTATACACGTCCCGGCTGATTTGATAAGCTCGAATAACTTTTTGGCGATAAAAAAATAAATCAATAAAGTTTTGATAAAACCAGCAAAAATTTTCATCTGCTCGGGCACTATAGTTGCCATTCACCTCTTCTCCTAAAAATAGCCAAACAAAAATTTGGCCATAGTCTTGAGATTTATCAGGAATGCCATATTCAAAAATAGGACTATCAAATAATTGACCTTCTTGATACAGCGGTGGACATTTATCCTTATCCTTTTCTCCCAGAAAATTCTGCACACACTGATCAGCTATCTCTTTCCATACATGGGAATCTTGCTGATGCTTCTGGGGTAGCCAAGCAGTTAGTAACAGAATTTGTCCTAGGGAACTGTTAATGTTACTGTTAATTTTACTGGGAAGAAAGCACTGGTCTGGATTAAAATAGTTGAATACAGTCAGGTCTACGTCTTCGGTTTTCTGATTATTCTCACGTTCAGGAATCCGAATATTTAAACCGAGAGCATAACTATCATAGATCTGGAGTGGACAAGCTTGACCAGTAATCGTTATTCCTTTGCCATTCTTCAGAGATAATTTTCCCTCCAACGGTAAGAGAATATTATCCGTTGTGGCTCCTTTTAGTAAAGCAATGCGGTAACCTTCGGCAACGTCTCTCAGGTCTAGCTTCTGTTGAATTTGGAATTTAGCACAAATCTGATCGTACTTGTGCCAAAGTAGTTGGCTGTTATAGTCGGTGTCTGGTTGGGAATCACTACTAGATAGATTCCGAAGATGGAAGGCAAAGAGATGAATATTAGGTGCGTAGATTTTATGAGTCATTGTTTGAGATTTTTAGTAAGCATTCAGGCGTCAGCCGTCAGCTGTCAGCTGAATGCTTATTTTATTCAATAGCTGTTCGCGTAGCGTGCGCGTAGCGCATAAGCTGATAGCTGATAGCTGATAGCTTACCTGACGGCTGACGGCTGATAGCTCAATGCTTACCCTTGTTTTGATTGCTGACTCTTGTCTTGATCCTGTTGATTAGTTTTAGCTTTAATAATTTCTTTGGTGGTTTGTCGCAGTTCAAATAGATTTTGAATAATACTTGCTTCAGAATTAGGCGGAAGCTTGGGCGAATTCTTTAATTCCTTATTAGTTTCAGCAAATGGGCGTAGAGTATCTCTGACTTCTGTATGGGTTTGTAACCAATTAGTTAGTATCTGATCTAATTCAGCTTCTGTTGGAGTGTCTAAAGTTACTAAAAGTTGGTCTAAGTCTTGCAAGTCTATAAGTTCAAATTTTTTCGAGTGAGTTTTTAGTGCTTGCGTAAAAACTTGGATAATTGCTAATATTTCCATGATTTTTGCGGTTTATTTATGTAACTAAAAATAATATTTTCCAATGGCGCAGTAAGCCGCCCAATAAAAAGGAGAATAAAAGGGAGTTTCTTCACTTTTAAAGAAACGGAGTTCTTTCTTAATTTTTTCCTTAAAGTTATTCTCCAAATTCAACTGTTTAGTTAACTCTTCAGCCCAATCTAACAATTCCTGTACAGTAGCATCCCGCAGCCAGAGTTGGGCTTGATTCAGGGCAAGTGCTAAGGACATTGGCTTTAGCAAATTCTGATAAAATTTAATCATCAACAACGCTGTCGATAAATCGTTTACCTTCCACAGGCTACTAACTACTGCTGGACTTCCGGCAACTAGGAAACCACTGGGTAAACCAACGTATTCATCGCTGGTGTTATTAAAATCGATTAATCCTGTTTCGCAAGCCGAAAGAGTGACCAGGCGACATTGTTCTAATTGTAACTCAAAGACTTCATCGATAGTCAGACATTGCTCTAGGTCAAATACTTCCTCTTCACTTATTCGTAAATAGCGCTCCGAATTGGGTTCAGCAGATGCCGGTTTCTGGGCATTGGCCAGGATTAGAGCCGATTTCCGTGGTTCTTGGTAATTAAAGTAACCGTGACAGCTAAAATGGACAACGTGGAATGTGTTGAAAACTTTGCTATCTATGGCGGCTTTGGTGGCAGCGTTTTCCACCAGAACTTCTGTATCTGGTGGTGAATTGAAGTAGCCTTTAATTACTTCTACTTCTAGGTTAGTGTAAACTAAATCAGCACTGGGATTTTGGACGGCAAACAGATGGGTAAAGTTGGGGCGTTTTCTGGTTTGAGCAAGTTGGAGTAGTTGACAGCTAGGAGCGTAACTTACCCCTGCTGGAAACTGTTCCATTATAATTTTAGATTTACCTTCTCCCTGCTTACTGGTAATCGGTAAAGCATGAAGGGGCAACAAATGTAAATACTGATAGGGGATTAAAATTAATCTATCGCACCTTTCGGTAATCTGCTTAATGATGTCATCAATGGACAGAATATCAGCCAGCTCATCTAGGCGGTTACTCAGGTCGTTTTGCCAATTATTTTTATTGATTTTATCAGCTTTGTAATCTCGTAAATACTCATCTTTCCAATTTACAAATTTGTCTAAGTCTTGTGGCTCAGATTGCCAAACTATTGGCTGTTGAGTTTCCCGGGTAAAGATGAACGTGAGCAGTTTATCCCCTGTAATGTAAAATTGTACAATAGCAGTGTGGTCATCTAAATTGTTCTTAAATTGCTTAAACTTAAAACTAGAACCGATAGGTAAATATTGGTCTTGTAAATCATTACGCTGCTGTCGCAATTCTTGAAGACGTTGTGCCAGGGCGGTTGGATTGTCAGCTTTGCCATGCTGGATTTCGTACTGGCCTGCTGCTATTTCATCCCTGTATTCTTCTAGTTTAGTAACAACTTCTGGGTGAAAGATGGTTTTCAGGTCACGGCTGATAATCTTGTCAACTAAATTCTGGGTTTTGCTCCGTTCAACATATTCAATGGCTTCTGTGATATTAGTTAATTCTAGGCAAACTTCCACCATACCTCGATAGCTTCGGTTGTACTTTTCAGCTAGTTTGGTCTTGTGCTCTTCTACTCCAGAACCAGAAATAATTTCATCTCGCAGGGATTCTACTGTTTTAATGGCAGCATCAAAAGCCTTGTAAGCTTCAGGGAAATTTTGAGCATCTTGGTAAGCAAGACCGAGATTGTTTTGAGTCGATGCCCAATTTTCGGGAAAAGCTTCACGGGTGTAAACGGCTAAGGCCGATTGGAAGCAAGCGATGGCAACTTCTAGGTTTTGTGCTTTCTCACCTTCGATTCTTTGAGCGTAAGCAATACCGAGATTGTTTTGAGTTGTTGCCCAATCAATAGGAAACGCCTCACGGGTGCTTACTTCTAAAGCCAATTGGTAGCAAGCGATCGCATCTTCTAGGTTTTGTGCTTTCTCACCTTCGATTCTGTATAAGTAAGCATTACCGAGATTGTTTTGAGTCGATGCCCAATCAATAGGAAACCCCTCACGGGTGCTTACTTCTAAAGCCAATTGGTAGCAAGCGATCGCATCTTCTAGGTTTTGTGCTTTCTCACCTTCGATTCTGTATAAGTAAGCATTACCGAGATTGTGTTGAGTCATTGCCCAATCAATAGGAAACCCCTCACGGTTGCGTACTTCTAAAGCCAATTGGTAGCAAGCGATCGCATCTTCTAGGTTTTGTGCTTTCTCACCTTCGATTCTTTGAGCGTAAGCACTACCGAGATTGTTTTGAGTCATTGCCCAATCAATAGGAAACGCTTCACGGGTGCTTACTTCTAAAGCCAATTGGTAGCAAGCGATGGCATCTTCTAGGTTTTGTGCTTTTTCACCTTCGATTCTGTCAAAGTAAGCATTACCGAGATTGTTTTGAGTCGATGCCCAATCAATAGGAAACGCTTCACGGGTGCTTACTTCTAAAGCCAATTGGTAGCAAGCGATGGCATCTTCTAGGTTTTGTGCTTTTTCACCTTCGATTCTGTCAAAGTAAGCAATACCGAGATTGTTTTGAGTCGTTGCCCAATCAATAGGAAAAGCTTCACGGGTGCGTACTTCTAAAGCCAATTGGTAGCAAGGGATGGCATCTTCTAGGTTTTGTGCTTTCTCACCTTCGATTCTGTTACGATAAGCATTACCGAGATTGTGTTGAGTCGTTGCCCAATCAATAGGAAACCCCTCACGGGTGCGTACTTCTAAAGCCAATTGGTAGCAAGGGATGGCATCTTCTAGGTTTTGTGCTTTCTCACCTTCGATTCTTTGAGCGTAAGCACTACCGAGATTGTTTTGAGTCATTGCCCAATCAATAGGAAACGCTTCACGGGTGCTTACTTCTAAAGCCAATTGGAAGCAAGGGATGGCAACTTCTAGGTTTTGTGCTTTCTCACCTTCGATTCTTTGAGCGTAAGCACTACCGAGATTGTTTTGAGTCCTTGCCCAATCAATAGGAAACCCCTCACGGGTGCGTACTTCTAAAGCCAATTGGAAGCAAGGGATGGCAACTTCTAGGTTTTGTGCTTTCTCACCTTCGATTCTTTGAGCGTAAGCAATACCGAGATTGTTTTGAGTCGATGCCCAATCAATAGGAAACCTCTCACGGGTGCGTACTTCTAAAGCCAATTGGTAGCAAGCGATCGCATCTTCTAGGTTTTGTGCTTTCTCACCTTCGATTCTTTGAGCGTAAGCAATACCGAGATTGTTTTGAGTCGATGCCCAATCAATAGGAAACCTCTCACGGGTGCGTACTTCTAAAGCCAATTGGTAGCAAGCGATCGCATCTTCTAGGTTTTGTGCTTTCTCACCTTCGATTCTGTATAAGTAAGCAATACCGAGATTGTTTTGAGTCCTTGCCCAATCAATAGGAAACCTCTCACGGGTGTAAACTGATAAAGCCAATTGGTAGCAAGCGATCGCATCTTCTAGGTTTTGTGCTTTCTCACCTTCGATTCTTTGATCGTAAGCAATACCGAGATTGTTTTGAGTCCTTGCCCAATCAATAGGAAACCTCTCACGGGTGAGTACTTCTAAAGCCAATTGGTAGCAAGCGATCGCAACTTCTAGGTTTTGTGCTTTCTCACCTTCGATTCTGTTACGGTAAGCAATACCGAGATTGTATTGAGTCATTGCCCAATCAATAGGAAACCTCTCACGGGTGTAAACTGATAAAGCCAATTGGAAGCAAGCGATCGCATCTTCTAGGTTTTGTGCTTTCTCACCTTTGATTCTTTCTAAGTAAGCATTACCGAGATTGTATTGAGTCGATGCCCAATCAATAGGAAATGCCTCACAGGTGCGTACTTCTAAAGCCAATTGGTAGCAAGCGATGGCATCTTCTAGGTTTTGTGCTTTCTCACCTTCGATTCTGTATAAGTAAGCATTACCGAGATTGTTTTGTGTCGATGCCCAATCAATAGGAAACGCCTCACGGGTGCGTACTTCTAAAGCCAATTGGTAGCAAGCGATCGCATCTTCTAGGTTTTGTGCTTTCTCACCTTCGATTCTGTATAAGTAAGCAGCACCGAGATTGTTTTGAGTCGTTGCCCAATTAATAGGAAACGCCTCACGGGTAAAAACAGTTAGTGCGACTTCATAGCCAGTGATAGCAATTTCTATATTACTGGCTTTATCACCCAAGGGGAATTCCTGAATTAGATTACTAAAGTTAACAATATCTGCTGCTAAGTCTTCCGCTTCATCTGCTTCCGCTTCCGCCAGCTTACTTGTTGCCCAATCTCGCAATTTTTCTGCTAACGTCTGATTAAGTTTGTCGATATTTGCTTTCAGTAATGGATAAACTACCTGCGCGTCACCATTACTGTCTGCGGTTGCTTGTATAACCTCTAAGAGAAAGTCAAGTTGGGCATCAGATGTATTGTCAGGCATTGCCATCAACTGCTATACAATAGTTATTGAAACATTATAGCGTTTCTTAAGAAGTCAGAATTCAGTGCGTAGGGTGGGCAAAATGATATTATCTAGAATTGTTAAAAGAACCAAAGGGTTTTTGCCCACCCGACAAGCTTTGCTGACTGGCGCGTAGCGCTATACCTAATTGCAACACTGAGATGCACCTAACCAGTCCTGCCATGTGAGAAAATTGTACTCGTTTATTAGCAACAAGTACTAGTTAATGAGAAACTAGTACTTGTTAAGAAGAAACCGATACCCGTTTGTTACACACCAGTACTGATTTTTGTAAACGAGTACTGGTGTGTGAGAAATTAGTACTCGTTAGGAAGAAATGGGTACTGGTGTGTGAGAAATGATTACCTGGTCTGGTGTATTGTTAACCCTTGAGCCTTATAGCCCTATTGCCTATTGCTTACTCCCTGCTCCCTAAAAGCCCAGACGTTGTACCTAACAGCAATTGCAAACCGCTGTATTGATAATTGTGATATTTTTGCCATCATGGAAGTAACTCCTATTTAGGTGGGAGGAAAACCGCGCTGGCCTCGCTTAATGGTTTTAACCAGCGCGGTTATTAGTCTCAGTCTCAATATCTATAGTATAGATAAATACTGAAAAAGATGCAAGGGGTAATTTATTTTTTTGACATTTATTTACAAATACTAGTGTTAGGGATTGATGCACTCAATTATGGATAAATTATGATAGCAATGTAAGTCTAGTTTAGGACATTTTTTTTATTTAAAAGGTAACAATAACGTAAGTATTCAGCAATCAGCTATCAGCTTAAGCGCTACGCGCACGCTACGCGAACAGCTATCAGCTAATGCGCACGCTACTAGATCGGTGCTTTTGAATAAGCGATGCAGCGCTAAATTTCTGGGGGGGTTTCCCCCCCTTGGCCAAGGGTTTGGTCTGATAGCATAGGATCACATCCGAAAGTTTCGGATATTCTTCTGACATAGGTCATTGAAATAGCTGTGGATAGTATTTCTACGGCTATTTTTTTTTTGAATTTAGAATTTAGAATTGATAATTAAGAATTAAGAATTAAGAATTGATAATTTAGAATTGAGAATCGGGAAGAGTGTGGTGCGGGGAGTGTGGAAATTTTATTATTTAGCGTTATGTAAGCATTCAGCTTCGATGTAAGCTAACATTTCCTCAAATTGTGAATCGTCCTGATATTTTCCAGCCAATTTTAACCAGGGATTTTCTTGAACTTATAATTCGTTATGGAGTACATTAAATACAGCTTTTTTTCCCTCTAAGGGTAATTGCTTTACTAACATGATGACTTGCTCAACTGTTATATCTAAGGTAGGCATACCGATGACGTCACGTTGTAAATTTATACTTGTTTTATTATAGTTTCAGTGGCTGGAACGGGCATGTTGGTGGCATGGGCATGTTGGTGGCATGGGCATGTTGGTGGCATGGGCATGTTGCTGTGGAATGGGCATGTTGGTGGCATGGGCATGTTGGTGGCATGGGCATGTTGGTGGCATGGGCATGTTGGTGGCATGGGCATGTTGGTGGCATGGGCATGTTGGTGGAATGGGCATCTTGCCCGTTATCAATCTTTGGCGAGCCGGTCTCTAAGCCACCCTACGCAATTCCCAACTCCCGACTCCCGACTCCCGACTCCCTGCTCCCGACTCCCTACTCCCTACTCCCTTTCCTAGATCCAATTACCAAATACTGCTTAAATCCAAAACAAAACCAGGGAGAACCTCTTCTCCAGATAGACTTGTCGGAAATTCTAAAATTTCTACTGGTTTCCCCTGACGATAAATCTCAATTCGCCTATTTTCCCGATCGATTAACCAACCCAAACGGGCTCCATTTTCTTGATACTCCTGCATTTTTGCTTGTAGCGATGCAGCGCGGTCTTGGGGGTTTCCCCCATGAGCGACTGCCGTGGTTTCCCCCATGAGCGACTGCATCAAGACATCTCTTGAGAGAATCAGTAGGAGAGCGCAACTCAACCACAAAATCAGGACACAAAGGCACAAACTTTTGTTTTTGCTGTAGAGTCAAAGTGTCCCATCTTTCTTTAGTTATCCATGACGCATCAGGAGAGCGGTCGGCATTATTAGGTAGTTTAAATCCACCAGAAGAGTCAAAAACAACCCCTAAATTATGCTTTCTATTCCATGCTTGTAATTGATAAATCAGATCAGCCTTGCGATTGCTGGTTTCTCCACCAGTTGGAGACATGATCACAATTTATCCCAATACAGTACGTTCAAAGCGATAGTCACGGTTATCTTGACAAAATTGCCAAAATTGCTCATCAGTTAGTTCAACGATTCCCTTTAAGTCTAGGGTAATGGTATCCATGATTATCGATCGTGATATATCTCTTTGGTTTTTAATATAGCGGTTTTCAATTAGGTGAGGTTTTTAGGGAACAGGGAGCAGGGAACAGGGAATAGGAAACATCACCTGCAACCTTGGCCAATAGGCCACGCTTCGCGAACAACCAGCTAACCTACCCGACACCGAACGCCAAGGGCGAACAACCTGCGATCGCATAAACAAAGCTAGACTAAGGACAATTACCCAAGTAACACTAGCGGGGAATCTCAACAATGCTCAAACCCAAATTAACCTTGATTGCTTTCCTATCAACCACTGGAATTGCCAGTGCTGTTTTGTTGGGTTCAGTTAGTCCAGCTGAATCTTGTATGTACAAGAAGTCCATTAACTACATAAGAGCTGAGCAAGTGAATTGGTTACGCTCTCCTTGGGCAGCGGTTATTACCTTGCCAGGATTAGCTATAGCAGCAGCTTTGTACCTGGGTAATCGCTATTATCTAAGCGATCGCCAGTAAGCTTGTCAGCATTCAGCCGTCAGCATTCAGCCGTCAGCTTTGTGGCACAGGCTTCTAGTTTGTGGCACAGGCTTCTAGTTTGTGGCACAGGCTTCGACGCATCGGACCTAACGTAGCGTGGCCAAAGGCCAAAGCTTACCTCTTTTATTCACAAGCTGATAGCACCTCAAGTAGCACCTCAAGTAGCGCATTAGCTGATAGCTGATAGCACCTCAAGTAGCATGGGCATTAGCTGATAGCTGATATAGCAATCCGTGTAGGAATTGTGCGAATTTTTGTTCCCTGTTCCCTACTCCCTACTCCCTACTCCCTGCTCCCTGTTCCCTGTTCCCTGTTCCCTGTTCCCTTGGCTATAGCTGATAGCTGATAGCTGATAGCTGATAGCTGAATGCTTACCAAAAAATTGATTAAAATAGTATAAACTATACTAGTCCTAAATCCGTGGATAAATCACTATGAGTCAGGAAGAGGAAGTAACTTATACCCAAAAAACAGAGCGCCTCCAAGCCTTTACCCAACTAATTAAGTCAGTCGCTCCACTGATTTGGACTGTAGTAATTATTATTGTATTCATTCCCTTAGTCAGCAAACTTATCATCCCCCATTCGAGCAATTCTGCTCAAATTCCACCCTCGACTGAATCAACAGTTGTTATTGAACCTCATCCCGACTTTAGTAAAGTTAATCAAGCAGTTGCTGATGCCGTAAAACAATCTCACGCCAGTGCTGAAGCATTTGCCGCCCAGGAGTTAGATGTTTGGGAAGCAGAGTTAATCCCCCGTGTAGATAGTTTTTTGGATTGGTATTTTGATTATTTCAATCAAAAAAAGATGGAACTTTCAGTTCCGTTTATGTGGGGAGCGTCGGCTATCATGCATCAAATCAATCCCAACCTTCCCTCTGGCAAGCAAGCCATTGACGCCAAACTTACCGAGACATTCCAAAAAGAATTTTCTAAACGAGTACTAGTTCCTCAGAATGCTCAAATGAGGATGGAACTAATCACGAATGATACGATTGAATTATATATGGCTGAGTTGGGCAACAATCTTAGTGACATCCAAAGCCAATATCAAATTACTCAAGGTCAGTGGGATAGATATATTAACGAAATTTCGACCACAATTAATGATACGGAAGGAAACCTATCCAATATTTCCTTGAAATTGTTAATTGGCGGTAGTGGTTACTTGGTAGCTAAACCTATCCTGGTTTCCATGGGAGGAAAAGTAGCGAGTAAAGTTAGCAGCAAACTAGCTGGCAAAGCCGCTAGCAAAATGGCCGCAAAAACTGGTGGTTTAGTGGCAACTGAATTAGGAGCAAGTATCATTGATCCCCTGGCTGGTATCGGTTTATTGATTTGGGATGTTTGGGATTACCGTCACACCCTGAAAGTAGAGAAACCTATTTTACGCAGCAATATATTAGGATACTTACAACAGGTCAAAAAATCTCTGTTGAACAATCCAGAAACTGGGATTATGACAGCAATTTATCAGTTAGAAGATGGGATTTTACAGTCAGTTGAATCGTAAGCGGTCAGCGGTCAGCAGTAGGGTGCGTTAGGGAAGGGCTCGCCCTGATTGTGTCGCGGTTGCCAGTGTTGGGATAGCCCGTCCGAAAATTGTAACGGGCAGGATGCCCGTTCCACCCACCGGGTCAAACTGATTACTGATTCCTGATGACTGAAAGCTTACCTTCAACATTTAACCTTGGCCAATAGGCCACGCTACGCGAACAACCTTGGCCAAAAGGCCACGCTACGCGAACAACAAACCTTCAACAAACCTTCAACTTTAAAAGATTGATGAATTTGGTCTATAAATGTGCCTAATCCCTTGACATATCCCCAAAAGTTAGAGTAGACCATCAATAATATATGCTTACAGTTTAAACCGGATTGGATATTACTCAACCTGGGGCATCCTATGGAAATTTCCTTAATTAAACAAGGGCAATTAAATGCCCAGAACTGGTCTGGCAATAACATCACACCAGACCTATCAGTGGTGGTACCAATCTACAATGAGGTGGAGAGTTTGCCCCACCTGATTGATGCGATCGCATCCAGCTTAACCGATACTCAGCTCAGCTATGAGCTGATTTGTGTCGATGATGGCTCTACAGATGGTTCCACCCAACTGCTCAAGGAGCAAGTCCTCTCCCGCCCTAATGTGCGAGGGGTAATTTTGCGTCGTAACTATGGTCAAACAGCTGCCATGGCAGCTGGGTTTAATTATGCTCGGGGTCGTGCCATTGTTACCTTAGATGGTGACCTACAAAATGATCCAGCTGACATTCCCATGCTGCTTGTCAAACTTGAGGAAGGCTATGACTTGGTTAGTGGCTGGCGCAAACATCGGCAGGATGCGGCTGTAACTCGCTTACTGCCATCCAAAATTGCCAACTGGCTGATTGCACGCACCACTGGGGTTAAACTCCATGACTATGGCTGTTCTCTGAAAGCTTATCGCTCGGAATTGGTAGCGGACATGAACCTCTACGGTGAGTTACATCGGTTTTTACCAGCCTTAGCATTTATTGAGGGGGCAAGAATTACCGAGTTACCCGTGCGTCACCATGCTCGTCGCTATGGTAGTAGCAAGTATGGTCTGGGGCGAACGTTCCGGGTGCTAATGGATTTGTTGACCATCTTCTTCATGAAGAAATTCCTCACCCGACCCATGCATGTATTTGGATTACTAGGTCTGAGTTCCCTAGGCACGGGCATAATCATTGGGGCTTATCTGACCATTCTCAAGCTAGGACTGAATCAAGAAATCGGGGATCGGCCTTTACTGATCTTGGCAGTACTTTTGATCTCGACTGGTGTACAACTGTTTAGTCTTGGTCTACTGGGGGAACTACTGATGCGTACTTACCACGAATCTCAGGGAAGACCGATTTATCGGGTCAGAGAAGTGGTGTCCTCTAATGTTGAGCAACCTTAGTGATATCACTTAGAAATCCAGTTGGTTAGTGGCTAACCAAAGTATGACCCTAAGCATATGCGCTAGCACGCTACACCGAACAGCTGTCAGCATTCAGCTGACAGCTGAATGCTGACCTCAAATTTAAATGCATATGAGGTTAGCCGCCAACCAAGGCGATTTCTTGAAGATTGGAAATTTTTAAAGATTATATGAAGTTAATCATCAAGATTTCAGTAAGAGCCAGATTAACCGTTGATTTGGATAATATCTCTAGGTTTTAATTAAATTAAAATTTTTTTTGATAAAAAATTGAGTCAAACCAGTTCTGCATAACACTTAGTTGTGCAGTAAGGTATCAGCATTCAGCTAATAGCTATCAGCTGAATGCTTATGGGTTAGATCCGATGGGTCGAAGCCTGTGCCACGCTACTAGATCGGTGCTTTTGAATAAAATAAGCTGACCACTGTTCCCGTAGCGTGAGCTAAAAGCTCACGGCTGACCGCTGTTGGCGTAGGGTGAGCTAAAAGCTCACGGCTGACCGCTGACCGCTGAATGCTTACTCGTATTGAAAGTTTTCAGCATAATAGTTGCAGCTTCGGCCGATAAGTATATAGATACTTATAAATCAGCTATTAGCACTCAGCATTAAACAGCTAGTGCCTTAGCTGCTGGATGCTTACTTTGGGCAGTAGGGCTCTTCCTCAGGGAATAAATTAGGAGCAGTTTTAGTTTCTAGTTAAATAATGCTTGAATCCCTTGGTATCTGTGCTTACCCTTAAGTCGTAAATTATGGCTAAGTGAGGGCTGTTAGTAATCGCTGAAATTAACCACAGGTTATTGTGAACTTCTATTAAACTTTACCGGAAACTTACTAAGCAATAGTGAAGTTTCCATAAATATGGCTTTGAAATGGGGCGCTCTTGATCAGAGTGCTTTATATATAGGGGAAGATAAACGTGTATTTAACGAGCAAAACTAATCGGCTTAGAGATCGGCTTGAGGTCAAAAGCAGCAGGGATAAATGGACTGTCTGGGATAATAAACCAGTCTCCTATGATCAACGAAATGTCAGTAGGATGAACATTCTATTGCTCGCTCCTCATCCGTTTTATCAGAATCGTGGCACACCCATCGCAGTCAACCTGGTCTTGAAAGTGCTTTCTGAACGGGGAGACAAAGTTGATGTCGTGACTTATCCTGAAGGGCGTGACATCAATTATGAAAATATCAAGATATACCGAACCCCTAAGCTTCCTTGGGTTCGGAATATACGACCAGGCTTCTCCTGGAAGAAAATCGTCTGTGATGTTTTCATGTTGCTTGCTGTAATTCGCCTAGTGACTAAGAAACGCTACGATTTGGTTCATGCTGGAGAAGAATCCGTCTTTATCGGTTTAGGGCTAAAAATCCTGTGTAAGATTCCCTATATCTATGACATGGATTCATCTATAGCCCAACAAATGATTGAAAAGTATCCTTTGCTACATATTTTTTCGTCAATATTCAACTTTTTTGAAGGAATGGCTGTGAAGAATGCCAAAGTTGTGGTTTCAGTTTGCGATGCTTTGGCAGCAGATATTCAAAAGTACAAGCCCAGGAAAACTGTAGTTATTCCAGATATATCGTTGCTTAATTCTAATCTTTAAAAAATTACTAAAAAGTATTTAAAGTTAGACTAAACCTTGAAAACCTCCAGACTTTATAATTGGAGGAAAATAAATTTACTAAGAATTGTTCATGATGAACATAACCTAGTGTTTGGATACCCTAAGAATACGTATTATTTTGTAAGGAAAGATAAGTAGAGTAAAAATGTGCAGGTTTGTGTAAACTTTTGCTTCAAGATTCAACTTCAAGATTCAACTTCAAGATTCAACTTCAAGATTCAACTTCAAGATTCAACTAAATTGGTGTAACTATGTATAGTAATTTGAGACGTGAGCTAGGAATCCGTAATGTACTCCTGATGTATGTAGGCAATCTGGAGACTTATCAGGGGATTGACCTACTTCTAGACAGCTTCGCCTTGAGCCTTGAGCACACTGATCAGGCGGACTTAGTCATTATTGGTGGAGAAGCGGACGACATTCGGAAATACACGAATAAGTCTCACTGTCTTGGCATGGAACAACATGTCCATTTTTTAGGACCGAAACCAGTTGATCATCTGGCTATCTATCTGGAGCAAGCTGATATTTTAGTCTCCCCGAGAACTAAGGGTAAAAATACCCCGATGAAACTCTACTCCTATCTCGATAGCGGCAAAGTCTTGTTAGCAACAGATTTAGCAACTCATACTCAGTTGCTAGACAATCACGTTGCTATGCTGAAGAGCCCAGATGCCAAAGCTTTCGCGGAGGGAATGCTTGATCTAATCGTTGATGAAAAGCTACGACTAAGGCTGGGCAGTGCTGGCAAAAAATTGATTGAAAAAAGGCATACTTATGCGGCTTTTCGGCAAAAATTAAACAGTCTTTATGATTGGCTACATCACGAGTTAGTAGAGCATACCGCCTAACCAGACAAGTAATGAGAAGGAACCTAGTAGAGTTAACCAGAAACTCTTACGATCTATTAGTCATCGGTGGTGGGATCTATGGAGCTTGCGTAGCTTGGGAAGCAACCCTCAGGGGATTGTCAGTAGCCTTGGTAGAAAAAGCTGATTTCGGTGGCGCTACCTCTGCTAATAGTTTGAAGACTATCCACGGAGGATTACGGTATCTCCAGCATGCTGACCTTAAAAGGATGCGTGAATCCATTCATGAACGCACCAGTTTAATGCGGATTGCGCCTCACTTAGTTCATCCATTACCAGTATTGATTCCCACCTACGGCCATGGCATGAAGGGAAAAGAAGTGCTATCTGTGGCACTTGCTATCAATGACCTGATCAGTTGCGATCGCAATCGCCAACTCGATCCCCAAAAACACATATCCAATGGTCGGGTAATCTCTAAGCAAGAGTGTCAGCAGCTGCTTCCAGGAATTCCCCAGGAAGGGCTAACTGGAGCAGCAGTCTTTTATGATGCTCAGGTCTACAACTCTGAACGGTTGACCCTCTCTTTTCTACGCTCAGCTGAGCAAGCTGGGACAGTGGTGGCTAACTACGTAGAAGTTACTGGATTTCTCCAAGCTGGAAATCGGGTTACGGGTATTCAGGGGCAAGATGTGTTAACTGGGAATCAATTCGACATCCGCGCCAAGACTGTGGTCAACACCAGCGGACCATGGATAAATCGGGTATTGAGTTTACTAAACCAACCCCAGCAGCAACCCCAGCAGCAACCCCAGCAGCAACCCAGAGTTCCCCTTGCCAAAGCCATGAACCTGGTGATTCGCCGTCCCCTCTGCCAAAGCTATGCTGTGGGTATTTCCACGCCATACTCCTATCGTGACTCCGATGCCATAGTTAACAAGGGGTCTCGCTTACTATTTATTGCGCCCTGGCGTGGTAAATCCCTGGTCGGTACATCATATGCTGTTTGGGATCAAGACCCGGATAACTTCAACATTACTGAACAGGATATTCAAGACCTACTCGATGACATCAACCAAGCATGGCCATCGGTTAAACTCAACCAAGCCGATGTCGCCTTCGTCCATGGTGGCTTGCTTCCTAGAACTGGCATCACTGAGACAGGATTGCCACAACTGGCTAAACACTATCAAATCGTCGATCACGCCAAAGAAGAATTTCCAGGATTGATCTCCGTGGTTGGAGTGAAATATACCACTGCCAGAGATGTGGCTGAGAAAGTCGTTGACCAGGTATTTCGGTCATGGGGCCAAAAGCCTCCCAAGTCCCTGTCATCAGTTACACCAATTTACGGTGGACAGATCGAACAATTTGAAGTGTTTTTGCAGACGGAAATCTTTAAGCAACCCTATGGATTGGGGGAGGAGGTAATGCGCTACCTCGTTTATAACTACGGTAGTGCCTATCAAAATGTACTGCTATATTTGGAGCAACTATCAGATTACTCCTCTGCACCTACTGATGATTTAGCTGTACTCAAAGCTGAAGTCTTGTATGGGGTTGTTGAGGAAATGGCTCAAACATTAGGTGATGTGGTGTTCCGGCGGACAGAACTGGGTAGTGCTGGTCATCCCGGAAACGAGGCGCTCAGAACCTGTGCTGAGGTGATGGGGGCGGAGCTAGGATGGAGTCGGTCACAAATAGAGCTAGAGTTACACAAGGTTAATCACATTTTTAATGTTGGAGGTGTATTAAGTCAGGAGAAAAGTATTGGAATTGAAACCCTTAACGGTCCGGTAAGTTTAGCCCAGAAGATCCGTTGAGGTTTTGGTCCAAGATTTTAGCTGAATCTGCTGGAAGCAGCACCAGTTTATGGAAATCAGGGAAATTATAACAGAAATCCATGGTAGCTACCGCTCAAAACCATCAATTAATCCTAATTGATAGTCATGTTCACCTTCATGACTGTTTTGATATCGATCAACTGCTAACCTCAGCTTGGGAAAATTTCCAGCAATTTTCTGGTCAAGCAGGTGATGGAGAAAATTTTAAGGCTGTATTATTGTTGACAGAAATAGAGCATCAAAAATGGTATAATAAGTTAGCAGATTTAGCTCAAAACACTAATCAGTCTAGGGTAAGCCAGGGAAAACCTTGGATATTCCACCGTACCCAGGAAGATTTATCTTTATATACCTGTAACGCCTTAGGCCAAGGAATGTTCTTAATTGCTGGTCGCCAAATTGTGACAGCGGAAAACCTGGAAGTATTAGCGTTGATCACTGACCAAAACCTTGAAGATGGTTTACCCTTAGACGTAACCATTAAAGCAATTCTGTCTGCGGGGGGAATCCCTATACTCCCCTGGGGAGTTGGTAAATGGATCGGACATCGGGGAAAATTATTATATAAGCTCTTGGAAGACAATAATTTTCCCAAGCTTTTTCTAGGAGACAATGCTGGACGTCCTGTATTCTGGTCACGACCAGTTTTGTTTACACAAGCAGAGAAAAAAGGATGGCGGATCTTACCAGGAAGCGATCCACTTCCATTGGCTTCTGAATCTTGTCGTCCTGGCAGTTTTGGATTTACTATCCAGGGTTGCTTGAGTAATGAAGAACCAGGAAAAGATATCAAGGAAATGCTACTGAATCCTATGACACCTATTCAGGCCTATGGTTCTCTAGAAAACCCCTGGCGATTTATTCGTAACCAATTAGCAATTCGGTCTAGAAAAAATAGCAATTAAAAATAAACAAATGACTAAAGGAATTTAACAGTGGTTTCTACAGGTGATTTTCCCGAAACAGCCGATATCGAAACATCTTCTGAGGATTATGCCTCCCGTTTTGCCGGGGAAATTGGGGCTTGGCTACTGAAAGTCCAGGAAGACGCAACCTTGAAAATGCTGACTCCTTATCCTAAAGCCACCATCCTTGATGTGGGAGGAGGACATGGTCAACTCACAGGGGCTCTGATTCAAAATGGTTATCAACTAACTGTGCTTGGTAGTGCGGATGTCTGTAAGGGTAGGATTCAGAATTTTCTTGATGCTAATCTTTGTTCCTTCAAGGTTGGGAATGTTTTGGATCTCCCTTACCCAGACGAAGCGTTTGATGTTGTGATCAGCTACCGATTCCTGGCTCATGTAACTCAATGGCAGTCTTTTTTAACAGAACTAAATCGAGTAGCAAAGCAAGCCGTCATCCTAGATTATCCGACAGTGAGGAGCGTCAATGCTATTGCCCCCTATCTATTTAAGTTCAAGAAAGGGTTGGAAGGAAATACACGAGAGTTTGTCTGTTATAAAGAACATGAGCTTCTAGAATTTTTTAAATCTATTGGTCTGAGCAAAGCTGAGCGCTATCCTCAATTCTTTGTGCCTATGGTACTGCATCGTGCTTTAAAATCTCCTAGCTTATCTTCATTTATGGAGAAGTTAGCTCGACTCTCAGGCTTGACTAATTTGTTTGGTTCACCAGTAATTTTAAAGCTTACCAAGACTTAAGCCAGATGCCGATTAAAATTAATTGTATAAACTTGCTTGGTGAAAATCCAATATTTTTTAGGTTAGCTCAGAAATTAGAATATGGAAGATCCTCAATTCAAACTCCCAACTGGCAGTCGCGTCTTAGTGACTGGAGCTACAGGGTTTACAGGTTCAGTTCTTGTACGTAAATTAGTGGCACAAGGTTTAGATATCGTCGCTATTGCACGTCCTAGTTCTAAACTTGAGCCTTTCAATGACCTTAAAGTTCAATGGATTAGAGGGGATGTTTTTGATGAAGAGTTAATCAAAAAAGCCATAAAAGGAGTTAACTATATATTTCATATTGTAACTCCTTTTCGAGAAGCAAAATCTGCTGACAATGTTTACTATAATGTCCACGTTTTAAGCACACAATTGCTAGCCAAATACGCTTTAGAAGAACCCGATTTTAAGCGTTTTGTTCACGTTTCAACAATTGGTGTTCATGGTCATGTCGAAAATCCTCCTGGTGATGAAAATTGTCCAATGAATCCTGGAGATATATATCAAGAAACCAAACTAGAGGGTGAACTGTGGATCAGAGATTTTGCTAAAAAGGAAGGCTTACCAGTCACTGTGGTTCGACCCTCAGGAATCTATGGTCCTGGGGAGAAACGGTTTTTGAAAATTTTCAAAATGGTTTGCCGTAAGTGGATACCAATAATTGGCAATGGCAGTAACTTACTGCACTTAATTCATGTTGATGATTTGACCAATTTTTTTCTGCTATCATCAACCCATCCTAAAGCAGTGGGAGAAGTTTTTATTTGTGGCAGTAAGGAGGCGATTACTTTCCAAAAAATGGTCTCTATTATTAGTGAATACTATGGAATTTCCTTTAAATTTATTAGTTTGCCAGCTGCGCCACTGTTTGCCTTAGGGGATTTTTTGGAATTCATCTGTCGTCCCCTGGGTATAGAACCACCTATTTATAGAAGACGGCTAGCATTTTATACGAAAGACCGCTCCTTTAACACAGCCAAAATGATAAATTTACTGGGGTTTGTGCCTGTCCATTCCGATGAAGAAGGGTTAAAGGAATTAGCCCAATGGTATCTTGACCAAGGATGGATATCTCTTTGATTTGGGTTAATGGGTATTCAATCAGTGAAAACTGGCTGGTTATACTGAATGAGTAAGTTGAATGAGTAAATCCTGATTAGTATTCTGATTCCTAACTTCTTGGCACAACTATTTGTATCGTTCATCCCGTGAAAACGTAATAATTTGGTAGTGATTGAGGAAAAAATGAAAAAAATTACAGTTCTCGGTAACTTTTCAGGTCGCAATGCAGGAGATGCTGCTATTTTAGGCAATCTGCTCGATGATATTGCTGCAGCACATCCCGATGCGTTGTTTATAGTACCAACTCTCAACCCACGCTTCGTCAAACGCCATTTTGGCCACCACAATCTCAAGGCACTTGGATTAATGCCTTGGAATGGTGCTATTAAGATTTTTGGTTTGCCAACTTTCCGAGCAATGTTGCAAGCTGATCTGGTGCTAGTAACCGATAACATTCTGTTTGATCGCAAGTTACTCAACCCACTGTTTAACTATCTCTCCACAATTTCCTTAATCGCCCCAGCTTGTAAGGCACGCGGTATTGCGATCGCACTTTACAACGCCAGTCTAGGACCAATTACTACATCACTGGGCAAGTATGCTTTGCAAAGAGTTCTTGATGCTAGCCCAATGCTGATCCTGCGAGATCAGCAATCAAAGCAACTGCTTGACCAACAGAAACTGAATTACCAGGACGTTTACATCAATGCGGATTGCGCCATCAACACTACCCCGCCACCAACAGAACGCATGGAGGAGATCATAGGCAAAGAGGGGCTTTTCAAAAATCCGAAAGGCACTATTGGTTTCAATATCAATGCCTACATCGATAACTGGCGCAAGGATAACAAGACTTTTGGGCGCGAACGCTTTTTGCAGGCAATCGGGTCTACTCTCGACCGACTGATTGAGGAATTAGACATTGAGATTATGTATACCATCACCCAAGTGATGGATACCAAGATTACCAACGAGAGTTTGAAGTATGTCAAGCGACGCGATCGCATCCGGGTAATCAGTAATGCTACTTACACCTACCAGGAAATTGCTGGCTTGCTACAGCGGGTAGAAGTCCATGTGGGGATGCGGACTCATTCCGTAATTTTGGCTTCAGGAGTTCTCACCCCTGTAGTGGCCATTAACTCCTACCCTAAAACAGCAGGCTTCATGAAAACCATTGGTCAGGACAACTGGTTGATCAACTTTGATGAACTAACCACCAACACCTTGACAAATTTAATTAAGTCTGCTTGGGAACAGCGCCATGAAACGCGAGCGGCCATGACACCACTGGTGCAGCGGGAGCAAGCTAAAGCCCGCAGTAGCGTTGAACTGGTGAGCCAATTGTTGGCTCAGAGGCAGCAATCTGAGGTGCAAGTTACCGCTTGAGCCATTGTCTACTCATCCTTTGAGTACAGAGAGGTAAAATTATTTGAAAAAATCGAAGGCAACAGAATTAAGCATGTCTGAAGATGGCTATTTGCCACTTCACAAACAGCAGCAGACTGAGCCATTGTATGTGGTTCCCAAGGATCTGTGTACCCGCTGCGGTGCTTGCGATCCCATCTGCCCTGTAGACTGCATTTCCTTTGACGAACACCGATACCCAGTTATTGATACTAAAACCTGTGTTGACTGTGGACTCTGTGTAAAAGTTTGTCCCGGTATAGAGTTTGACTACACTGCTCAGTATAAAAAAATGTTCGGCGTTGAGCAGCCACCAGAGGGGCTTGGTGGCATTTACGAGAGCGCCTTTTTGACTTTCGCTAATAATCCCCAGGTGCAGGCAGAAGGTAGTGGTGGTGGACTCGTTTCCCAACTGCTGATTGGTATGGTCAAAGAAGGGATAATTGATGCTGCCCTGACTGTGGGTTATGAGCCCGATGATCCCATCACACCCACACCTGTGATTTGCCGCACCGAGGCAGAAATTCGCGCCACGGCTGGCTCCAAGTATTGTGTTGTACCCCATGCCAAAGTCATACGTGACGTCAAAAAACTGGAAGGCAAGTTTGCCTTTGTCGGTGTAGGCTGTCAGATTGAGGGTTTACGCAAATTGGAGAAGGTCTATAAGCCTTTGGTACGCCGGGAAATCTTCACCATTGGCTTAGCTTGCCACGGCACCTTAGAAAAAGAAGGTACTACTGAGTTGCTATCCCACCGTCGTCTTCCCCAAGAGAAGATCAAGCGGTTCTTCTATCGTGGTGGTAACTTCCCTGGCAAGTTTCAGATCGAAACCCTTGATGGTCAGCGCCTCGACCTGCACAGGTTTGATTACAAGGATGGTGCCTATAATTACCTCTACCATCTCTATACACCCCAGCGTTGCCTGATGTGTCCTGACTATAGTGCTGAGTTTGCGGATATTTCAGTTTCCGACTTCTGGGTGCGCGGTGAGGATGGCGAGTACCTACACCCGGAAGGTACAAGCATGGTCATGTGCCGCACGGAACGTGGTCAAAAGATTCTACAACAGATGCGTGAATTGGGCTATATTACCGCTATGCCTTTAGGTAAGCAGGAAGTCGAAGCCAGTTTTGATTACCTTTACCGTGAAAAACGGGTATCTGCCTTCGTGGGTATCCAGTGGCGTGAAGCCCAGGGGCTATCTGCACCCCAGTACCATTTACCGATTTCCCCATCAACTCAAGAAGACCACCGTCATGAGGGTTTGCGTCAGGCTACCTTTATCTTCTCCAAGCGCAAATGGATGCGCCAGTTGATGCTGGCCATCTTTTTGTCACGGTTCGGGGAAGTGTTTACAGCAGTGAAAATGCGCTACAAAGCCTTATAGGCTGCAGGGCGCTTACGCAAACAAGCCAAACCAAGGCAAAAGCAAGACCTAGCCTTGGATACCCAATAAATAATTTAGATCAAGTAAGTAAGGTAAATCTAATGATCAGTATAGATGAGCAAAACTCCAAAACCTCAATCTGGTAATAGTAGATAGTAAACCAATTACCAATTACTAATTATCAATTACTAATTATCAATTACTAATTACCAATTACCAATGAAAAATCTTTAACAAGCTCTTGGAATGCCGAAAAACTCGACACTACGTTTTGTCCGCATTGCTGGCACAACTGCACTACTAGTATATGTTGTTCACAAGGCAGGGCTGTTCAGCGCTGACGGACGGCGGGATTTGTTAGACACCTTCGTTCACGTCAAACCACCATTTTTGTTGGCATCGATTGGGTTTGGGCTGTTGCTTAATCTATCTAGCGCCTTCAAGTGGTACATGCTTTCGCGCTCTCGTGGCTTGCCAGTTAATCTTTGGCGACTGTTTGCTTACTATATGGTTGGTCAATTCTTCAATCTGGTGCTGCCAAGCAGCATTGGGGGCGATGTAGTCCGCATGCATCAATTAGGGCGCTACACTGGACGCTACGCCGATGCCGTAGCCTCAGTCTTTGTGGAACGTTTCACTGGTTTGGCCACCCTGGTCGTGTTAGCAATGGTGGCAGTAGTGGTCAACCTGCATCTGTTCAACCTGCCCTGGTTGACTATTGGCCTTGCCATGGGGTCAATAGGCATTGCATTGATCTGCTGGTTGATTATTGACCAACGACCATTCCGGTTGACCCAGAAGCTATTGGCAAGGCGTGTACCCTTGCTGCAGAAACTCTTCGCCAAGATTGAGAAATTTCGGCAAGCAGTGCTGGCCTATCAGAGTGACCCAGGGGCACTATGGGGGGCTCTAATTAATTCTCTAATTTTCTACTTCTTAGCGGTCATGAATGTCTGGGTTAGTGCACTTGCCTTCGGCTCCAAGATCGATTTTGTCAGCATGCTCGTAGCAGTCCCAGTAATCCTGTTTATCATGAACTTACCAATCTCGATTGGAGGTATTGGTCTGATGGAGTTTGCCTACAGCTTCACTCTTGGGTTGGTAGGTGCTACCCCTGCACTAGCATTTTCAACGGCATTGCTGTTGAGAGCAAAGACCCTGTTCCATGCTGGAATTGGTAGTCTACTTTATCCGTTTGTCAGTGATGGTAGCCCCATCCGTGAGGGAGTACCGATGGAAGTGACGAACAAATACGGAGAAAATGGTGATGACTAGTAAACATGAACAGTTTCGCTTCAGCGCTGTCTTAGCTGATAGTAAAAGCTCGTTTATAGAAAAGTATCAGGATTTAGTCTTAGGTGATCGTAGTTGGGGGCGACTTCTACAATATGAACTGCTGACGCTGCTGGTAGGTCAACTTCCTGGTGCTCTTGGGCTAGGGCTGCGGCGCATCTTCTACCCGCAGTTATTCGGTAGTGTGGGGAAGAATGCACTCTTCGGTCATCACCTCACCTTGCGTGCACCGGGTCGTATTCACCTGGGTAGCAATGTGGTACTCGATGACTATGCAGTACTGTCCGTAAGGGGTTTTGAAGATGAGCGCATTGAGATTGGTGATGGGGTGCAAATTGGTCGCTTGGCTCAACTCAAGACCCGTGCTGGCTCTATTTTTATCGGTGCCCATGCCAATATTGGTGCAGAGTGCCGCATTGACTCGACTACCGAAGTCCATATTGGTCAGCACTGCATTTTCGCTGGTCGTTGCTATTTAGGTGGTGTTAGTCACCAATTTGATCGTACTGACATCCCAATTGTCCAACAACCACTAGCAACTAAGGGTGGTGTACACATCGGTGATGATGTCTGGCTAGGAGCACATGTGATTGTTTTGGATGGGGTAACTATTGGTACAGGTGCAATAGTCGGTGCGGGTGCAGTAGTAACCAAAGACATTCCAGCATACGCGATCGCGATGGGTGTGCCAGCACAGGTACGAAGCTGGCGCAAGGTAGAGCTTGCGGAGAGTTATCAAAATGCATCAACAGAATCTAAAAAACCCTAGTTTAGGATACCAATCCCGCAAAAACAGATGGGATTTTGGTCTATTTTCAGCATTTTTATTGTTCAGTTTTATCAACTTGGGATGTGTGAGTCAGTCCAGCACGGAAAAATCAAGGACTCAGGCTAATAGTTTAGCTTATTCTCAAATTGAACCCCTAGTCATTCCTGTAGGTGGACCAGCTCCAGACAGGCGTATTGGTGGGCTGATTACAACAGATATTAACGATGACGGCCAACAAGATTTTATCATCACTAAGTCAGATTATATTGCAGTTCACGATCATTCTGGAAAAAAGCTCTGGGCAAAGCAGATCAACATTCAAGTGGTAGGGAAGTCGGAGCAAAACGGACTACCTGGAACTCATGGACCAGGTGTCCAAGCAGCTGATGTAGATGGAGATCAAAAGACAGAAGTTCTGTTTTTAACCAAGGACAATACCCTTCATATTGTTGAAGGGTTCAATGGACAGACTCAGAAAACTATAAAACTCCCATCTCCAGAAGGTACAGAGGGTTGGGAGCACCTAGTAGTAGCCAATTTCCGGGGCAAAGGCGATCGCGATTTACTACTTCAGACCACGAATGCTGAAGGATACCGTATGGGTCGTTATCTAGCAGCCTATCCCCTAGACAACCTACTCAAAGGTGAAAACCTTAAACCTTTGTGGACCCGAGATGATTTCCTTGCCAATGCCCACAATGGGGCACGGGTGGCAGATCTCGACGGAGATGGCAAAGATGAGGTTTTGGGCGGGACGATTATATCACCATTAGGAGAGCTACTGGTGCGAATTCCCATAAAAGGTCATATTGACTCCCTGTTTGTGGCTGATGTGCGTCCAGACATCCCAGGATTAGAGGTGGTAGCTCTGGAAGAGGGGGGTGGCAATCGGGTTTTCCTTTATAACCGCGATCGCGTAATTTGGAAAACCCACTACAAGCATCAAGAACCACAAAATGCTGCCATTGGTGATTTTGACCCCCAACGACCGGGATTAGAAGTGTGGTGCCGCAGCCGTTACCAGAAGCACCAGAAACCCTTTGTATTTGATGCCCAAGGTCAACGGATTGCTGACTATCAAATGGATGATGTTGCTCCCAAGGGATGGACAGAAAAAGGTGTAGAGGTGATCTTCCCGATTGATTGGACAGGAGAGTCGAGGCAATTAGTGGCTGTCAAAGAGCGCCATAAACCAGGAGACGTCGGGATTTTCGATGCCCTGAGTGGAGAATTTCTCCATCGGTTCAAAGAACAGGCGGCGAGACTTTACGTTGCTGATGTATCTGGGGATTGGCGGGAAGAGGTGATGGTTCTCAATGGGAATCAGCTGCACATTTACAGCAACCCCGAACCAAATCCCAATCTTGATCGCCCACGGCTATGGACTCAAAACCACTACCGCCGCAGTAAGATGACTTGGAATTACTACAGTCCATAAACTTAAAAACAATGGAAAAAAGGTTAGCTGCTAGGAAAAAATTGATTCTTACGATAATTAAATGCGGCGTTTCCATAGTGCTACTGTCTTGGGCGTTGCGCAAGACAAATCTGCCCGAAATTTTCCTAGCTGTGAGATCTGCCAACATGCCTCAGTTAATGGCAGCGTTTGTGATCTACTTAGCCAGTTACTACATCAGAGCTCATCGGTGGCGGGTACTGCTTTTGGCTCAGAATGTGAAAGCTAGGATCCCTTATTTGTATAAGTCCTACATGGTCAGCATTTTCTTCAGTAATTTTTTGCCCTCCACTATTGGTGGGGATGCTGTTAGGGCTTATGATGCCTGGCGGTTGGGAACGAGCAAGTCAGTGGCACTAGCCACTGTGTTTTTGGATCGTTTCCTTGGTTTACTAGGTTTAATGCTGTTTGGCCTCGGGGCGCTGTTTTTTTCTCAGACATTGATCGCCCAGTTACCATTGCTTAACCTGTGGGTGATGCTAGGTAGCGCAGGAATTATGCTTGTAGTCTCAATGATTTTCATACCATCTCAGAAGATTTCAAGGGTTATTAGCAAGATCCAACTACCCTTTTGGAAGCACATACAAAACAAGCTAATTAATATTATTAAAGCTTTCCTAGCCTTTGGCAACCGCAAACATGCTTTGGCTAGATCTATGGCCTTGTCACTGATGGTGCAAATCACGGTCATCGCTCATTATTACCTAATTGCCAAGGCACTGGATTTACCGGTTCCCCTTCTTAGTTTCTTTGTGATCATTCCCCTAGTCTCCTTGATCATGGTCTTGCCTGTATCGATCAACGCCATTGGTCTCCGTGAGAATGCATTTGTATTCTTTTTTGCGGCTTACGGCTACAATATTGCCAGATCCGAAGCGATTGCCTTTGCTTGGCTGGCTTACGGAATCGTGATCATTCAGGGGCTGCTGGGGGGAATTGTATACGCTTTGCGCAAGTAAAGGTGATTAACTGAGATCAGGTAATCGGGTAATCAAGTAATCAGGTAGTCAGGTGTAATGGTAATTAATAAACAAGGATCAAAGCAAATATAAATTACCAAATATAAATTACCAAATATAAATTACCAAATATAAATTACCAAATATAAATTACCAAATATAAATTACCAAATATAAATTAATCCAATGCCATCACCAGTAGGACACACATTAGCCGGTATTTGTGGATTTGTTCTGGCACGCCCTCCTATAGCTTGGCATCAGCAAACTCGGCTGTTGTATGGTTCACTATTGCTCACAAACTTGCCAGACATAGACATTCTGCCTGGATTGCTGCTGCTGGGAAATCCAGGAGCTTTTCACCGTCAGGCCACCCACAGCTTGATAGTAGCCGCTGTAGTTGGCATCTTCGTTGCTTGGCTAGTGGGACGTTGGAGGTTAAATCGGCTCCGGTGGGGAATTTGGGCAGCTCTAGTTTATGGCAGCCATATCCTCTTGGATATGCTAGTAGCTGACCCAACAGCGCCTTTCGGAGTCCAGGCACTCTGGCCTTTTTCCTTGGACTATTTTATTTCACCGGTTACTATCTTTGCGAAATTTGATTATTTTAATCCAGAATTGGGTATGGTGCGCACCATCTTGAGTATTCCTAACTTCTTGGGAATACTGTGGGAAATCGTAGTACTTACACCCTTGGTAGGACTGGCATGGTATGGGTTTGGGACAAGTGACCGCAGAAAACCATTGGGAAGATAGAGGGCAAGGGTGATGGGGTGATCAGGTGTAATGGTGATGGAAAGAATTATAGATATTTTGCATAAATGTCTAAAATAAGACCCATAACTAATATAAGCGTGTGTCCCAATTTACTTTGGTTGGTAAGAGGTTCATTGTTCTATGTTGATGGCGATCAACTATCTTTCCTGAGCCAGCCATGATGAACCCTGCTGTGATCACTTTGGTTCTTAATATTGATTCTAGATAAAATTGGTCAGGTGGATGAAAGCAGAAAAACTTAATTCAGCAGAAACCCCTATTCAAGCAGATTGGCTTTGGCAATGGATTCCCATCGCCTTAATTTTGCTATTGGCTGCTGGGTTGTACCTCTATCAACTCGGCACAGAAAGCCTGTGGGTGGATGAACTCTACAGTGTTAATGATGCCAAACGCTTACCAGGCCATCTGGGTCTAATCCGCCCAGTGTATTTCATCCTCCTGTGGCTCTGGATGCAGTTTGGCACCAGCGATGCTTGGTTGCGGGGGTTGTCTGTCTTGTTTGGATTGGGCAGTGTATTTCTAACTTACCAGCTTGGTCGTCGTGTAGCGGGAAAAGCAACGGGCTTGATTGCTGCCCTCCTGTTGGCTCTATCGCCGCTGTTCATCAATTTTGCCCAAATGGTTCGTATGTACACCCTAGGTACTTGCCTCGGTCTAGGGGGTACCCTAGCGCTAGTGCATGCTCTTGAGAATCCTACTACCACCTCAATGGCTTGGTGGGCTAGCCTACGACTGTTGGTAAACCTAACTGCCCCACTCAATGCCACCCTGCTCTTCGCAGACATCTGGTTGGTATGGTTTCGATTTCGCAAGCAACGCCATACATTATTAGCTTTCGGCAAATGGCTGTTGCTGGTGATCCTGTTGTGGTTACCATCTTTGTTCTCTCTAGTATCTGGAACCCTGCCCTTCCTAAGCAATGCCATTAATCCCATCGCCAAAATTGATTCATCGGCTACTCGACACTCATTTCCGGCTTTTGTGGATGTTTTACGTAAGTTAAAGAACTTTACTGCCTTTCCGTTTCCTTCCACATCAAAGGTAAGTAGCTTGTTTTATCAAGCCTACAGTCTACTATTAGCTGGCTTGGTCGGTATTGCCATCATCCACAAAAACCACAAACCACGCCTGTGTTGGATTGCTGCTTGGGCGTTTATACCGTCAGGGATGATTTTTTTAGTGTCTAAACGATTATGGATAGACCGTTACATACTGTTTTTATCCCCATACATTTTGATTATTCTGGCCGCTGGCTTGATGGGATTGTGGCGTTGGAAACGGATTTTTGCGATCGCAGTAGCAATTATCTATGCCATTACCGTTAGCAGTGGGCTAGCACGTTACTACACTGTGCAGGATCGCCAAGATTGGCGAAGTGTAGCGCAAACAATTAGCATTGGTGAAAAACCTGGTGATACCATTGTGTTATCCATAGGTTCCCCAAAAATGACCTCAGCGCTTGGTCATTACTATAGTGGAGATGCCCCGATCTATTCTCTCAAGAAACTTTGTCCTTCTGATCGAGTCAAAAAGCCTGACGTAGAGGAAGCACTAAATAACTTGCCACCTATTCCCTCGCGACTGTGGCTAGTTTGCGGCACAGGTTTTGACGAAGAAAAGTTTCGCACTGTTTTCAAAGAACATTTTGACCTCGAAACACACCAAGCATTTACTAACGAGAACTTTTATAGACAAAATGATTTAATGCATCTATTTCTGGTCATACCCAATTCTCCCAATTCTACTGATATCAACAACGAATCAAGATCGGTCTAAGCTCTAGGGCTGTGATTATTGAGGTAGCATGAACGCCAACAACCACAAAACAGCAGCGCTCCTAGAGGGAGGAAATTGGTTCAAACAATGGATTCCCATTACCTTAATCTTAGTATTAGCGACTGGATTATACCTCTATCAACTTGGTACAGAAAGCCTATGGGTGGATGAACTCATTAGTATTCATCGTGCCAAGCACCTAGAGCAAGTCTTTAATAGTACACGCCCCCTCTATCACATCTTTTTACGGGTCTGGATGATAGTTAGCAGTAGTGATACTTGGCTGCGGGGATTGTGCGTTGTGTTTAGTATTGGTACTGTCTTTATTACCTATCGGCTTGGTCGGCGCTTAATCGGAGAGTCCACTGGCTTAATTGCTGCCCTAATTGTTGCCCTCTCACCCCTGTTTATCCATCATGCCCAAGAAGTCCGGATGTACGCACCGAGTACATTCTTTGGTGTTGCTGGCACACTGATCTTAACCCACGCCCTAGAACGTCCAACTACTCCCTTACTATTGGGATGGGCTGCTCTGCGATTCTTGGCAATTATCACCACACCCCTTAACGTCGCCCTGTTGCTCCCAGACATAGTTGTGTTTGGCTGGAAGTATCGCAATCAACCACGTGTTTTGTTCCGTTTCGGGGTAGGACTGTTACTGATTGGTATTTTATGGCTGCCATGGGTGTTTCCCCTAGTAACTAAAAGCAGCAAATTTATGGGAGGTGTAAAAGTACCTGGTACATCAGTTCCTGATCTCGGTGGACGCACTAGTCCTGGTGTACTGGATGTGATCATGCAGCCAGGTCGCTTTACAGCTTGGCCCTTTGGTCGAGCCAATTCCAATGCCATCTACTGGTTTTACAATGCCTACTCTGTCATGTTGACCTGTTTGCTAGGTGTTGTCCTATTCAACAAACCACGCTCAGGTAAGCTGGCTTGGATTGCGGCTTGGGCGTTTTTACCCTTAGTTCTGTTCTTTTCAGTGTCCCAAGTCTCTCGCTCTCTTTGGGTCAATCGTTACCTACTGTTAGCAGCCCCATACCTATTCATTCTGTTAGCAGCCGCTGGGATCGGTATTTGGCGTCGATGGCGTATTGGTGCGTTGGTGATAGCCCTGATCTATGCCATTGCGGTTGGTGGTGGGCTAAAGCGTTACTATACCGTGCTGGATCGAGAAAATTGGCGTGGTTTAGTGGAAACCATTGCGACCAAAGAAGAACCGGGTGATGTGATTGTTTGGTCCATTGGTCAGAGAATACCTGTGGCATTGAATCATTACTATCATGGCTCTACGACTATTGAGATTAAGGATGTACTCCCGCCATCGGTTAGAAAAAACGATCAGCAAGCGATAGAAGGTTGGGTTAGCAGTTTGCCCCCAACCCAATCTCGTTTATGGCTAGTTTACGTCAAGTCGTCGAAACTATTTCGGTCTGTTGTTAAAGAGCAATTTCAGATTCAAACCCGAGAGAAACCCATTGATGGAATAGAAATCTTTCTGCTTAAACCACGTTCTGCTGATCAAACCTCTGACGAGTAGACTTCGCCGCAGTTGTGTATTAAAGTTAGCCTAAAAGTAGTTATTGCCGATTTTTAGCGATCGCAATTTCCTGAAATTACTCAAAGTCCAATTAATTCAAGAATGATATTTAGAATAATTTATCACCCTAATCTAGAGATTGTACAGATAAAGAGTATTCAATATAGAATTATAAAACAGCACTTACAAGCCTGTAAACACAATGAAAAAACTATATTTTTTGAGCAACAGGGGATGTAAAGATACTAATCGTAAAGGCTGTCATCTTTGGGGAGTTTAGTATTTTCAATCAGTTGGAGTCTAATGGGCGACTTTCCAACTGAACCCAATTCCTTGGAAACAATTTCAGGTTAGGTGCAATTTGTCAAGCTGCTCGTAAAAAATTGTTACTATCCCTCAAATTACTTGGCTGCTCTAGGGTTTGAGATTTTTGAACGTTTGCGATCGCTAATGAAATGCTAATTAAATTGGGTGCGGCTCTTATAGAAAGACGATAGAATGGGGAAGAGTTTTTTAACCCAAGCTGTCCTGTAGCAGTGTTTTGAGAGAAAAAACCGAAGGACTCGACAGGCGCAACCGCAGCAGTATGAGCCAGG
>NZ_JAAHHM010000270.1:0-4169 GCF_010692445.1 Moorena sp. SIO3E8
GGCGAACCTGGCTTGAAAACTCTCTGGCGAGGGCTTTCTACCTTTTACCATTTGTTTGAAGGTTCACAACTTGCTTCTACGTCCTAGTCTCTATCACTGTTTCGACTACTTTTGCCTAATGGATAGCTTTTTTAAGGGGGGCTGGGGGGGATCATAATCTTGCGGAAAACTTTGAAAACACGCCCTAACCCCAGTCTGGCTGAGTTTAGAAATGCCGACCTAAGCCAGGCTGACCTCAGAGGTGCTGACCTCAGTTGGGCTGACCTCAGCAAAGCTGACCTGAGCCTAGCTAACCTCAGCAAAGCTGACCTTAGTGGAGCTAACTTCCATAAAGCTGACCTGACCAAGACTGACCTGAGCGGGGCTGACCTGAGCGGGACTGATTTGAGCGAAGCTAACCTGACCAAGGCTGACCTGAGGGAAGCTTACCTGATTAGGACTCAAGCATTAGACTGTAATTTTACTGAAGTAATCTTTACCGGAGCTTGTCTGGAAGATTGGAAAATTAATCAGGGCACGAAGCTCAAGCATGTGATTTGTGAGTATGCTTATCTAAAATATAGCACTACCCATTAAGATTAGGACATTACTAAACTCCGAAACTTAATCATAGCTTACTTCTGACTTCTGACTTCTGACTTCTCACTTGCGCGTAGCGCTATATGACTATACACAAGACAAATTCATTGAACGTCGCCCTAGGAATGAAACTCAGAACTTTGCCCCAGGAGATTTTACTTGTCTGTTTCAGAAAGCGTTGGAAACTGTTGAGCTGACATTCAGTGATGGTATTGACTGGAAAGCTTTTTTGCTTTCCTTTCAACAACTCAGGGAAGAATACGGTGAGGAATACCTATCAATCCAAGCTATCGAAAAGAAGAGCAGTGGTTCCTTTTTGATTAGGCTTGAAGTACCACTAGATGCTAGCAAGGCGGAAATTGAGCGTCAGGCAAAAACACTATATGAGACTAAACTCAGTACCCTTGAAGGAATATATCGTGCAGAATTGAAAGCATCCCATGACCAGCTAGCCAGCTCCCGCCAGCGCAGCGCCAATCTTTTGGAAATTGTTAAACAGCAAGCCAATAGACCGATTATTTAAGGCTTTTCCGTACCTGTGATGTTAAATTATTCATATGATGTCCAAAATTATTGCTAGGTAACCATTTTGACAATTATTTACCGTTAGTTTATAAGGTTGAAGTATAACATCAAGGGATAGCTATCTTTGGAGTTGTTTTAACTAACATTTTGGAATAGTAAGTCCGGAAAAGCCGCTAAACTAGATGTTATTTTTCTAGTACAAATGCTCTGCACAAGTGATATTATACCCTTGTTATTATTTTAATTAGCGCGGGTGGCAAACCGCTAGATTTTCCTAGACAGTAACAGCTTGTATACTCTTTTAATGAATAAAGGAAATTCTAAAGGAAATACTAGTGAGATGAACAGGATACTGAGGACTACAAACATTAGCAAAACTACAACATGCCTTGGATAGTCTACTTTAATAAGTAAACCAATTAAAAATAAGTTGAGGACAATGCTAAAAATTAATACTCCTGACTTAATAAAATTATAATTGCTATGCTTAACCCGTCTAATTCTTAGAATATTATTATAATAATTATGATTGTCGTCAATTATTTCCATGAGTAAATCAATCATAGATAACAGAATTTCCTGGGTATTTTTGGGACGATTTTTCCAATCCGGTTCCATTATAAAATCTATTAAGTTCAACAGTCTTTCCGAAATATGTGTTGCTTCATTTCGCCAGAACAACTGTTGAGTTTGTAAGTCTTGTGTAAAATCACTAGGGTGTTTACCACTGAGCAACCGCACAAAGGTACGACCTAAGGAAAAAAAATCAGATTGTGGATAAGCTTCCTGTTCATTCATCATCTCTGGCGGCATATATCCTAGGGTTCCAATACTGGTATTTTGCGAAGTAATTTGTTGAATAATGTATTTTTGGGTTAGTGCTTTAACTGCGCCAAAGTCAATTAATACCAGTTGTCCATTGGGTCTGATCATGATGTTATCAGGTTTAATATCCCTATGTAAATACTTGGGATGGATTTCCTTAAGTATTACTATCAGTTGTTTTAGCCAGTCAATTGCCTGTGCTTCAGTAATTAGTTGATTGTTCTGTCGCAGCCACTCTTCCAACGTTAGTCCATCAATCTTCTCCATCACCAAGCAGTGTAAGAAGTCGTCTTGGCTATTTTTATTAGGCACAAAACGGAAGTAGCTATCTGGCTCAACTCGGGGAATTCCTGGATGAGTGAGCTGCTTCAACACTTCTACTTCTCGCTGAAACAGCTCAACGACTTTTTCTCTCATCTTTGAATTGCTATAGTAACTTAATTTCAGGACTTTCAGGACTTTCCTTTTGCCTAAGTTACTTGAGTTAATACCAAGCAAATCTTCTACCTCAAAGGTTTGACTAAAGTTACCGCTACCTAACTTTTTAATAACTTTATAACGATTGTGTATTTCCTGTCCGATCTGAATCATAGTTACTTAAATCAGCCACCCTGGTACAAACGTTTGTTAAGATACTTTTTAATGACAGGATCTAGGGTAAAGAAGACTTCCCCCATATCCTGATAATTTTTTTCAATAAGTGAACGTTGTAACAAATTATTTAGAGATGTCTTTATTTCTGAAGTCGCTCTGTTGGGATATGAATAAAATTCAGCTAGCAAGTGTTGAGTTGAGACTGGCTCGGTAGCCATGGCTAAATAGTTCATTAGCTCTTGATCAAAATCTGATAAGTGATAAAATTGCTGGTCGAGGAGACTGAGCAAAACATCACCAATAAATAATGACCCTTTGAGAAAATCCGAAATTTTACCATTATGGCAGTTTTGGATCGTCCTAACCGCAATCTTTAAGGCTAAGGGATGACCTTTGTACCTATCAATTAGTTGTCCCACTCCATGCACAGATTTAGAAAGACCGTAGTTTGACAAGAGTGCTTTGGCTTCTTCCTTTCTCAAGCCTTTGAGTTGGAATTCCCGAATTCTTCCTGCCCTGATTACTAGTTCCTTAACTTCCTGGGGAGGTTCTTGACTGGTCAACAACAAGCAGCTTTGATGGCGTTTGTACCCAATAGATTGCAGTAAATTTCCATATCCCTGGTAGCCCTCTTTGTAAATTCCAGAGGATTGACCAGCATCCAGGATCGCTTCTACTTGATCAAGCACTACCAAACAACGATGCTGGTTTAGGTAATACATTAGTCGCGATACCAGGTTATCTAGAGTTGTTGATGAAGGGTTTTCCTGATGGTTGGACAAGAATTGGATCAGGTCACTCAGAAGTTCTTCAACAGATGGAGTATGGTTGAGGGTACGCCAAATCACATACTCAAACTGATCCTTAATCTGTTCAACTAGCTTCGCTGACAAGGCAGTTTTGCCAATGCCAGTAATGCCCAAAAGAGCCACCAATGGACAGTGATCTGTGACAATCCATTCCTCTAGCTGAGCCAGTTCGTTGGTGCGTCCGTAGAAATCCGATACATAGGGTGCGTCACTTAAATCGAGTTTGAAGAGGGGACTACTCTCGGTCCGCTCAGGAATAAAGCTTGACGGTTTTGGGACTGACTCGAGAACTAGCCGAAGATTTTTTTTTGTGACACGTTGTCCTGTTAGGTCTGACAGTTTCTTCCATAAGGAAGGAGCAGCCATCTTCTTAATATAATCCGTGGTGTATCCAGGAATATTCATGTCCTCGTAGGTTTGACCTGCCCAAGAGTCTTGGATTATCTTCTGATCACGAGGAGACAGCTGTTTTTCTCCCTTGCCAATCAGCAAATTATTTAATTGGGTTAGTAATTTGTCAATCTGCTCCATGATGAATGTCAATGGGAAGGAACGGGGAAGGGGGAATTACAGATGTTTTATACCAAATTCCCTTTTCTAGCTGCTGTTAAACCCAAAGGACTGAAACTCGCGGCTACACAAACTTTCGGGAGCACCTCAAGGACTGGGTTTTCCAAGGGTTTTTTAACCCGGATGTGGTATGACACCTCTGTGCGATTTGTTGGTTAGAAACCTTATCCTGAAAAGGATTTGGGGGATTAACCTCAGATAGAAATATCTGAAACTTGTTAGTTAAGTTGGTGAAAATCCAACCGCTGAGGAATCCAGTAGAAGCCC
>NZ_JAAHHM010000271.1:0-4136 GCF_010692445.1 Moorena sp. SIO3E8
GGAGAGCATTTGCTAACTTTTCCAAACTGACTTTCTTGATTAATTGTAAAAGATTAATCAGGATTTTTAAAAAAATATAATCGGCTAGACTTAATTGACTTTTTAGGTGGTTTTGGTAGAATGTTGGTAACATTGCGGTGCGACCCAAGGGCGATTTACTCGCCCATTGGAAAGCGCACCGTTGCAATACGTAGGTCTTGTTGCAAATTTAGAGACCTACTTTTTTTGACCACAAAATGCTACTAGCTTTACATAGCAAGCATTTCAGCCTGTTTCGTCACCCCGTCAGTATTTTGACACCAAGACAATACTAAATCGATATAAGGAGTTTTGACCCCAGCAATTGCTGCAATACCACGAATAACCACTAAACCAAAAGGAATATCTTCTGTCAAATAGCGGTGATTAAAGTTGGGAAGATAAGTCCCATTCGGCATTTGTAGCATGGGGTGTACAATCCCGTTATAAGCACCATTGGTTAGAAAAACAGTATGTATATTTGTTTTATCGGCAATATATTCACTGTAATGATTCATATCCCAATCATAAACGAAAATCACTTCAGACAAATCTATTTGGGGATATTCTTGGCCAATCTGACGACTAATAGTAAGGATTTCTTCACTAAGTTTACCTAGAAGTTCTGCTGTATACTCATCTATACCATGATAGAATAACGGTTTGTAATCTAAAGGTTGCCCATCCCAATTTTTCCAACGCCCATAGATAATAGGAGGATGACTATAGGCATTCGGAGAAACTAAGGTCATTCCCAATAAATGACCTGAGATAATAAGTTTTGGTAGATTCCCTAAAAGTTTTTGTAACTCTACAATAAATTTAGGTATCCTAGCATTAGAAGGATTGCCTTGTAATGCTCCTACTAATTGTGTTTTGATACTCATAATCTCTACCGATTTGCCAAATTCGCGATTGCCACAAACCCAAGGTAGGGATTCAAAATTGATAACAATACAAGAATTTAATTTTCTTCTTAGAGCATACCTAACATCAAACTCAAAGCCATTTTGCCCGGGCATACCAATAAGTATACAGCCTTCTTCAATGTAGGGAAATAGCAGTTTTAGGTACTTTAAGTGTAGGAAAGCTGGAAGTACAAAAATAATTATGTCACTGTTAAAGGCTGCCTGAGCAGGATCGTCAGTAACCAAAAAAGGTTGAGACTGTAATTTAGACCAGTCTTTATTTTTTTATTCACGGAAGGTAACAGTTAATGAGTGATTGTTCAAGTGTTCGTTCCAACGTTGGACTTTATTTGAATCATTAATAAAAACCCGAACATTCACATTTGATTTTTGAGAAAAAATCCCGGCTAAAGCATGAGCACCGCTACCGGCACCACAAATTAAAATTTGCATATCTCAAGTTTCTATCTCAGGGTAAACGCATCTTATACCAAATCCGGTTGCCATACCCCCTTAATAAATTAAAGAAACTCTAGCCAATGATAATCAGTCAAATTTCTAATTTCTTCTTTGATTCCACTGAGAATATTACAACGGGAAACCAAAGTTTTTTCCATTCTCTTGGTGCGCATTCCCTAGGTCGGGAAACCCGACCGGGGTCGCACCGCTTCATCAATGGTTTCAAAGTGCTCATTGACCAAGGGCTCATCTACGTGCACACCATAGTCTTTCGGCTGGTTGTAACTCTGGGGAGTAAGCTGGTAAGTATTCCACCATCATGCCTGAGGGAAGATTAACTGTCTTGATGCAGTCGCTCATGGGGGAAACCCCCTGTTCCCTTGCTGCATCGCTTTTTTACTGCGATGCCATCCCGCATTATCTTCTATCAATAAAACTTTTTTTTTCAGAAATACCAGCATCAACGGCAAAGTTTTGATACACTAGATTCAACCATAATGTGTTGACTCTAGGGATTAGATACCACAAAGTTTCTCCAGTTTTTAGTTTGACAAATCCATAGACAGATAACCATTCATAGCGATGGCTAACTATTGCCGTTGGTCTTTCCCCTATGGGACTCCACACTTTCCTTAAAATTGGTTTTAATCCCACTCTATGTTCATCGAAAAACCAGACATCTAGATCAGCCAGGGGATATTTTTGTTCTATTTTTTTGACCTTTAAAGGTAAAGTTTGTTTAAATTTTTATTGTTCATCTTCATCTGCTTTCCTATGTTTGGGTCTGGGACTCTGATCGGAGTATTTGAGCTTTTTTAGGTCAGGACTTACGCACAGACTCCATGGGTAGGGTGGGCAAGGTTTTGCCCACCCTACAGGTAGAGTTAAATTGAGGGATTTGCGTAAGTCCTAAGGTAATCCCAGCCTCTTTGATTCCAAACTTTTTCCAGACCATTTTCTTTTTCGATCCAGCGAGCTACTTTTGGTCCAGTCCACATCCCCCCATCTGAGGGTTTTGACTTTAATTTTTGGGCTAATTTTTCTAGTTGTTTTTCCGTTAACAATGACTGTTTACCCCCTCGCCGTAGAGGAGATTTATTTTTGAGATTTTCCACACCTTCTTTTCCTAACTCATTGTATTTTTTAAGGATTTATTTAGCATAATCATAATTAATTCCTACAGCGGAAGCACTATTCTTGAGAGTCCAGCCCAAATACACTTTCGCGATTTAAGTGCCATCTCCTCGATGCCACAGGCTCTGTAGTTTTAAGGTATTTTTGTTTGAGTTGATCGGAACTAAAATGGGGAGCTAAGTAGGCTTTTCTGGGCATGGCATTGATGCAGATATACTTTCTTTCATTATAGTGGTGCGTGGCAACCGGATTTGGGATCAGGGCTAATTTTAGCGATTACGATTATTGGCCTTCCCTTTGCCCAACAGGATTTTAAATTAATTCCCTTGTCTCTATTTACCTTCGGAAGAGAGTTGCGATAAATTTTATATTCAATACTTCTGTATTTATGGATAACACAGTTTTATTTGGTATGGGAACTTTGCAGGAGTGGCTAACAGTATTAGGTTATGCATCCTTAATTGCTTTTGTTTTTTGGCGCGTGATGCTCACAAAGCCGAAGTGATATATTTGATATAAGCGAAAACGCATTTAAAATTGGTTTTAGCAAGGCAAAAGGCAAAAGGCAAAAGGCAAAAGCACACTGTAATCTATCTTTTTTATTTGATTTCAGCCACTAATACAGTATTAAATGCACAACAGCTTACTGCCCATAACGCACTCTAGAGGATCAAGCGATCGCATAAGCGCGGAAGCTTCGCGTGACTCGCATCCCGTCTAGTGCGTTCGCGTAGCGGCTCTGAACTCTTGTATATAAAGGTTTTTAAGACGATAGCTGTTCAAGTCGTTCAGCGAGCCATACCTTAATAATTGACTGACGGGTGACCCCCAATCGTTTGGCTTCCCGATCTAATGCTTCAATCATCCAAGTTGGGAAATCAACATTAACTCGTTTCTGCTCATATCCAGGACGTTTAGCATGGGAAGCGATGCAGCGCGGTCTTGGGGGTTTCCCCCACTCGCTATTGCATCAAGACAAGGTCTAAGAATTCAGTAATGTCTTCCCCCTGATCGAATTTGGCATCAAATTCTGTTGCTTTCATAAATGGCTACCTCTTCTTTTCGCGTCCGCCGGACTGAGATAATCCGTACTCTGTTTTCTCCATAGGTTTGGTATCACTATGCTATCATACTAGTGTAAACATTAGTGAAAACCATGGCCAATTTAAGTCTACGAGATATTCCTGAAGAGCTTTACCAACAGATCAAAGCAATGGCTGCCCGAGAACGCCGTTCTGTCAATCAACAGATTTTGGTGTTATTGGAGCGGTCTGTGCGACTCTCCCAGCGACCGTCAGCAGAGGTTCTCGAAGGAATTGATCGCACTAGAGAAACAATCTTTGCCCGAATTGGTATTATGCCTGATTCAGTCGAGCAAATTAATCAAGACCGGAACCGATAATGCTGTTGGTGATTGACAGTAGCGTTGTTGCTAAGTGTTTTTTTGTGGAGCCATTAACCAAACAGGCTCTGGCTGTCCGTAAAGATTGCAGGGCTATTTCATTCTAAAAATGCGCTTGAGTGTGTCTAGTCCAAATTGGCAGTATCGCTGTGCTTGAGCCATATTGGAGAAGCCATTGGAGCGATAGATATTCAGCGCAAAATTACGAGCAACTG
>NZ_JAAHHM010000272.1:0-4074 GCF_010692445.1 Moorena sp. SIO3E8
AAGAATCTGGACGTAGGGAGCGGAGGCATAGCAGTTTTTACGTTGGTTTGTATGGTCAAACCTGGATGAATTTTAAGGATGTTTGTCTAAAATTAGTAACCGAATTAATGAAATTAAATCCTAATAAACGAAAGTATTATCAACGCGGTTTAAGGGCTAGGTCGCTTATAGAATCTGCGTTTTAGCTCATTTCGTCACCCCCTCAGCTGTCAGCGGACTCTTGTTAACCTTGACATCCCCCCATTGAGCCACGAGGAACAATATTGCCTGTGGGAAAGCCATATAGGGTCAGCAGCAGCAGAACTTAACGGTCAACTTGAGCGCATCGCGGTACAGTTTAACCTCAATCATGCTACTATTCAAGCTGCCTGTGATCAATTCAAAATTCAAAATTCAAAATTCAAAATTCAAGACTCTACTCAATTATGGGATTTCTGCCGCCATAATGCCCGTAATCAATTAGATCACTTAGCGCAACCTATCAATGCTACTGCTACCTGGGACGATCTGGTTTTACCTACCCCACAACGGCAGCTTCTTGGGGATATTGCCACTCATCTCAGACACAAGTATAAAGTCTATCAGCAATGGGGTTTCGCCCAAAAAGGCGTCCGGGGTTTGGGCATCAGCGCCCTATTTTACGGGGCTAGCGGTACTGGTAAAACCATGGCAGCAGAGGTATTAGCCCAGGAATTTCGCCTGGATCTTTATCGCATCGACCTAAGTAGAGTTGTCAGTAAATATATTGGTGAGACGGAAAAGAATCTGCGGCGGATCTTTGATGCTGCTGAAACCGGTAGTGCTATTCTTCTGTTTGACGAAGCCGATGCCCTGTTTGGTAAGCGTACCCAAGTTCAAGACAGTCACGACCGCCACGCTAACATCGAAGTCAGCTATTTGCTGCAACGCATGGAAGCCTATCAAGGGTTAGCTATTTTGACCACCAATTTCCAAAGCGCACTCGATAGTGCCTTTTCGCGCCGCATTCGCTTTGTGGTTGAATTTCCGTTTCCCGGACCCGAAATCCGTACCCAAATTTGGCAGCGCATTTTTCCTCCTATGACCCCAACAGAAGACTTAAATTACCAGAAACTGGGTCAACTCAATGTTGCTGGTGGAAATATTCGCAATATTGCCCTAAATGCCGCTTTTTTTGCCGCCGCCGCCGATGAAGCCGTGAACATGGAACATATCTATGAAGCGACAAAACGGGAATATCAAAAGTTAAAGAAAATGTTGACAAACGAAGAGATAGAAGGTTGGTTTTAGTGTAAGCATTCAGCGGTCAGCTATCAGCTATCAGCTCTCAGGCGTAGGGTGGGCAAATGCTGTACCTCTGACAATTTGATCTCGAATCGGGTCCATTTGCCCACCTTCCCTGAGCGGCTGAGGCGTAGGGTGGGCAAATGCTGACCCTCTGACAATTTGATCTCGAATCGGGTCCATTTGCCCACCCTACAAGCTGTTGCCTCTGTTCCCTATTCCCTATTCCCTGTTCCCTGTTCCCTGTTCCCTGTTTTCTGTACCTCACCCAATTGAAAACCGCTATACAAGAACTCAAACCGTTTGAGCTTCATTAAGATAAAAAGGATAAACCAGGTTAAACCTAGAATTAGTTACTCGCACCGCATAGGTAATAACTATTAACAACAATCCCTCTATTTCACTGTCCTCTATATTTATCTCCTCCACATCTATACGATGCTCATGGTTCAAAAGAGCATCAGAAATCGTGCCTCGAATTCCCGTAATTAACCCTTGAGTAATTTCCTCAAAAATAAACTGACTCAATTCGCAACCAAAGTCAGGCTGCATAATCCGTTCCCCTGGACGGGTTGACAGGATTATTTCCAAACTTTCGACAATATCCTCCTGATCAGACACCATCTCCACCGTTCCAGTATCCTGGTTAAATGTCGGGGGGAAACTCCATCCTGTCCCTAAAAAAGAGCTGTTTTCTTCCATTTGCCTATTGCCTCTTGCCTTATAGCGGTTTGCGCTTAAATAGAGTATAATATAATAAATATTATAAAACTCCAATTATGAAAGCCTATTCTGTTGATATAAGAACGAAAATTATCACAGCTTATCTAGACTGTGTTCGCGTAGCGTGGCCATAGGCCAAGGCTCAATGACCCGTTTAGCTAAAAGGGTTAAAGTGAGTCGCAATTTTGTATTTAGAATTATTAAAAAATTCAAAGAAACTGGAAATATATCACCGGGCAAACAAGGGAATAACCGAGCATCTAAATTAGAACCATTCACGGAATTTATCAAATCTATGTTGTCAGATCATCCATCATTAACTCTCTCGGAAATGGTGGAAATACTTGAAAAAGATAAACAAATTACTGTACACATAACCACCTTGAGTAGATTCCTGAAAAAACTCAACATAACACGAAAAAAAAAGTTTATATGCCAGTCAAGCTAAAACGGAAAGAGTAGCTAATTTAAGACTTTTATATTGGCAAACAGTTACTAGTTTTTTAGTCATAAACCTAGTATTTTTGGATGAAACGGGGTTTAATTTAGGGAAAAAGCGCATTTATGGTCGTTCTCAAAAAGGAACCAGAGTTGTCGATTATCGCCCTTATTATAGAGGAGAAAATCTCACAATAGTTAGTGCTATTTGCTCCCAAGGTATATTAGGAACTATGACCTTAAATGGCTCGATTAATACTCAAATTTTTATGACTTATATAAAAGATATTTTAGCCCCATCCTTATGGCCTGGTGCCGTGGTAATTATGGATAATTTATCTAGCCATAAAAGTCAAAAAGTTATAGAAATATTATCAGAAGTTGGAGCTAAAGTTTTAGTTTTACCTCCCTATTCTCCTGATTTTAATCCCATTGAGAAATTCTGGTTTATTTTGAAATAATATTTACGTTCATTAGTAACTATGACCAGAGATGAGTTAGAAAAAGGTCTAGTTGATTGTTGTGATTCTTTGACTAAAGAACAAATAACAAAATTGTTTTCTTATTGCTGCTATTGTAACTAATATAAGCGCAAACCGCTATAATAGTACTGTAAGCTATCAGCCGTCAGCCGTCAGCCGTCAGCCGTCAGCCGTCAGCCGTCAGCCGTCAGCCGTCAGCCGTCAGCTGACGTAACTCAGATTAAACGAATGCTTACTTGTTTTATTTAAAAGCTCAAAGCTCAAAACTGAGAGCTGATAGCTGATAGCTGAGAGCTGACGGCTGAGAGCTGACGGCTGATAGCTGATAGCTTACCTATTTATTGACTAACTTTTCATGTTCCGGTGAGTTGAATCCCTCCTGTAAAATTGCTAATACTTGGCCTAAGTCTCCGGTAAGTAAAGCGTCTTGGGCTAACCATAAGCCAGGGAAATAGTCACTACAGATAATGCCTTTATCATTCGGTTCAAGTTTAATATATTTTCCTTCCCTTAACCTAAACCAATCAAGTTCTCCGTCATAAACCCGCCAAACTAAATATTCTTGAACTTGATTACGTCGGTAAGCTTTTAATTTATCATTTAAATCAATAGAGGCAGTACTCGCTGCTATTTCTACGATTAATTCTGGCGCACCTTCTACATAGCCGTCTTCACTAATCCTTGATTGTCCATCTACCGTTAGTCTTAGTAAAGCATCCGGTTGAGGTTCATTGTCTGCATCTAGACGTACAGTCGCATTATCGCCCACTTCTACCCCTGGTGTAGCTGACCAATATGTACCCAACCAAGTCATAATACGAGCATGGGGATTAGCATGTTGGGTCATTCTTAAAGGCGATGCCATATAAACAATTCCTTCGATTAATTCCGCTTTTTTGACATCAGGCATCCGTGCATAACGCTGTTCAAATTCAACCTGAGTAAGTTGATCTCCACTTTCAAGGGGTGGAATTGTATTTTTGGGTTTTAATATGGTTTGAGACATGGTTGTTTTAGTAGTAGGATTTGTAGGATTTGTAGTGGCGTGGCACAGCTAATTTGGTGCATTAGATTCTAGGTCTTCATCAAGTTCAAATACAGGATATAGGTGTTTAAGTTTGACTCGTGCATCTTCGGTAGTAAATCGCCAAACGACCTTGGCTGAACT
>NZ_JAAHHM010000273.1:0-3976 GCF_010692445.1 Moorena sp. SIO3E8
CCCAGCAATTTTAGAGCTGTTGACTGGTCAATTGAATCCCCGTTAACCATAGGAGGTTTAATAACTAGTTATTTCCTATGATGCCCAATATTGGATGATGCCCAATATTGGTGGGTATCAATCATACCCATAAATCATAATTTACGACTATAGAGCTAGTCTTGATTCAGCCGCTTTACTACTGTATTAGTTTAATTCCAATTAAATCCGGAAATGCACCAAGATTTAGGAATTTCAACTCTTAGCGATCAGCTAGTTTATATAACTAAGGCTGGTCAGCTACCATTCGATTAAAGGGATAACATCACTCCTCTCGGTGGAACGGGCATCTTGCCCGTTTCTTGCGAGTAGGGAGCTTACCGAGATGGCAGGCATTCAAGGCTTACTTTCCTCCTTTGATTTATTATCCTAACCGTAAGTGATAGTACCATATATAATTTCCAGGTGACTATTAAATATTGTTAACTAGTTGTATTCCTGGGAAGGAAGCAGGTCAATTTTGTAAGAACACTTGAACTACAAACGCTTGAATTACAGTGTTTTTGGGGCGTAAGTAGCAGTTATGAGCTATTTTAGTACATTTGTTCTGCAAATTTGACATGCTCCCTACTGGGAATCCCTGACAGGGGAGTGTGGTAATAGCAGATAATAGCAGATATAGCAAGTCTTATACCCATGAGGTACAAATCTCTGGTTTTTAGGGACTTCGGAGCAGGGACTTCGGAGCAGGGACTTCGGAGCAGGGAAGAGGGAAGAGGGAAGAGGGAAGAGGGAAGAGGGAAAAAATAATGTGTACCTCATAGCTATGAGAAACGCTATAATAGCAGATAATAATAGGCAAAATAGTGGTTTTTGCGCTTCACAGCCATTGATTTTGTTTGTATAAACGCGATTTAGTCAGATTTTTAGAAGCGGAAAATGGGTAGATAGGGATAATTCTCGCCATTTACCGCTTCTGTTGACTCCCGACTTTCCACTGTATATAGGGTTTATATTTGAGATGTAAACGTATATGGTCTTTTTTGATTGGACAATAAAACTTTGAATCTCTTGCCCCTCTTGCGTTTCGCCTCTTGCATCTTGCCTTTTTGAGCAATACTTTTGTTTACGACCTATATAAAAACTCTATACATGAGTTTTTACATGAGTTTTTACATGAGTTTTTACATCAGTTTTATGAGATTAACAGACTAAAAACCGCTATACTCTCAAATGGTGATCGGGTATCGAGGTCAAAAATGTCGAGTATAGCGCTACGCGCAAGGCAAAAGGCAAAAGGCAAAAGGCAAAAGTTGAGTAAAAGAGCTTTTCAGCTTGTATCAACGTCCTAACCTTAATGCGTAGTGCTATACAAATCAGCCCTGGACTCCCGTGGAGACCATACACCATTGTGTTGATCAATCAATTATGACGTCAGATATTCAATTAGAAGCCACTTCTACTGCATTGGGTCAATCCCATCACGTTTCACAGAAAGAGTTTTGGCAGCAATGGCAGCAATATCAAGATTATCTCTATCATCGCTGTCTCAGGTGGATGGGTGGAAACCCTACCGATGCTGAAGATGCCCTGAGTCGGGCCATGCTCAAGGCATGGGAGAAGGTGCAAAAGTTTGCCAGGAAAATTGCTAATTTTAAGGCTTGGCTGACAAAGCTGACTCATAACCTCTGCGTGGATATTCATCGAGAACATTGTCGTAGCGCTAACCAGGTTGAGAGTATAGAAGGGATTCCAGAGGAAAAAGGATTGGTTTCCTGTGACGATACCCCAGAAAGGGTTTTGGAAACAGACGAAAAAAAGATTGCTATCAGCAGTGCGATTGATAACTTACCTGCTCGGCTGCACCAGACGTTTATCTTGCATTTTTATCAAGAACTGTCTTATCGAGAGATAGCCCAACAGCAAGAGATTTCCTACCAGAATGTCTGTAAGCGCATCTCCCAGGCGCGAGCGATTCTGCGAGAGGAGTTGAGGGGATATTTTATCGGTGAGGATGAGACTGATCAGGATTTATCGGTTACACCAATTAATCAGGCAACAGAGTCAGCAATTGGGGAAAAGTCCCAGCCGAATGGGGAAGTTGAAGCGATTGTGGGCGAGACGGTGGCATTATCTGTTGCGGTGGAGGAAGTGGAGAGTGTTGTTGGTGAGGAAGTGCTATTGGTGCAGGAGTCTGAGTCGGTTCCTGTTGCAGCTACTTCTGAGGAGAAGTTAGAGGTAAATAACGAGGCATTGCTGAGGGGCGGGATAAATATCAGTGGGGTGGGCAAGATGCCTGCCCGGAAATTGAAACAGGCAAGATGCCCGTTCCACCAAGATGCCTGTTCCACCAAGATGGCCATTTCACCAAGATGCCCGTTCCACCAATATGGCCATTCCACGGCCAGATGCCCACCCCAAAAAACTATCAAAATCATCCCGCATTTATACAATGCCATAGCGGGTTTATCTTTTTTGATCACAATTTGCTCAAATTTCCATCCGGTAAAGCTTACAGGCCGGCCTTGCTTAATAATGGAATGATTTTAAACGTGAGGTAGAATAGGCATCTTGCCTGTTCGGCGGGTCCCATCTGTGGAATAGGCATCTTGCCTGTTCGGCGGGTCCCATCTGTGGAATAGGCATCTTGCCTGTTCGGCGGGTCCCATCTGTAGAATAGGCATCTTGCCTGTTCGGCGGGTCCCATCTGTGGAATAGGCATCTTGCCTGTTCGGCGGGTCCCATCTGTAGAATAGGCATCTGGCCGTGGAATGGGCATCTGGCGGTGGAATGGGCATCAAGCCAGTTTCATGCTTATTTTCGGGCGGGCAGAATGCCCACTCTACTCCTATTCATTCAAAGACTGACGCAACGCCTACAGGTCTTTTTGTCACCCCCTCATATCTTGGGAATGGTTGACGACTGACGGCTGACGGCTGAAACTCGCCCATCGCTTTTCTTTTTTAGGGAATGCGATCACTTTTCTTTTTTAGGGAATGCGATCGCTTTTCTTTTTTAGAGAATGCGATCGCTTTTCTTTTTTAGGGAATGCGATGCTCTCAAAGAGCCGCTACGCGAACGCTTTTTTTTGAGGGTACAAAGGAGTGCCATGCTCAGCAAAGAGCCGCTACGCGAACGCGGTTAGTAAAGTTTGAGTATGAAGGAGCGATGCTCAGCAAAGAGCCGCTACGCGAACGCTTTTCTTATTTATGGAATTAGGGTGCAATTCTGCAAAGCCGACGCTACGCGAACGCTAATTATCAAAAATTCAGATATTACCCTCTTAGATCGTCTTTAGATTGAAAGGTGGAAAACAAAAAGCCACCTGATCAACTCCAAAGTTACAGTGAAAAAAGGATGAAAATTATGAAGCGTAAAATCAAAGTGTTTACAGCTTTCCTTCTGGCTGTAGTGCTTGCTTTCGGTTCTCAAGTCGCATCTGCTTTTGCAGATACCCCTAACCCTAACCGTTTTCAAATAACGCAAGGTCAACAACAGACAGTAATCCTTGATCCAACGAAAACAAGCTTTCATGCTGAATATTCCAATGAGTCAGACCAGACTCAGGGGATAGTTAAAGTAGAGGCAAACTTTTGTGACCAAATAACAATAATTGACCCAAACGCTTTCTTCCAAGGGGAAACTTACGATTGTGGCCAGACAGCCGAGGCAATTTTTAAGAATATCGCTTCCCCAACCATTTCGGTCTTGGTGAGTCAGTAACTCTAGCCCCAATTCAAAAGCCCATTGAACTTAAACTATGCAGCAGTAAGAGTCAGTAGCAAGCATTAAAATCGATAGCTAGTTGCTAGATTATCAAAACTGTGTAGTAGGTAATAGTCAAAGTAAGGGAGGTTATTATAACGGGTGCATCTCATTTTTGTAAAAACATCATTAATAAAGCATCCCATTTAGGTAAGCACAGCGTAAAGAAAGAATTTTAGGAACATTTTCAATATTCCATTGTGAGCCTGATATTTTAACTCGCATTCCTATT
>NZ_JAAHHM010000274.1:0-3875 GCF_010692445.1 Moorena sp. SIO3E8
AGTTCAGCCAAGGTCGTTTGGCGATTTACTACCGAAGATGCACGAGTCAAACTTAAACACCTATATCCTGTATTTGAACTTGATGAAGACCTAGAATCTAATGCACCAAATTAGCTGTGCCACGCCACTACAAGAGCGATCGCACTAAATGTATTGTGAGAATTTTTGATGCCATATTCCCTACTCCCTACTCCCTACTCCCTACTCCCTACTCCCTTGAGCTTCCCCTGTCGAGACAACATTCACGTTGCGAAGACGCAAGGCCGTTATCAGATAGCACACCATGCTATCTTCATCTAAATAAAGACGAATTTGTGTCATTTTTAGGGTTTGGTTGCCTGATAATGTTGTTTGGCGAGTTCTTCATAGGCGGTTTGTTCGGCTGCTATATCTTGGTCTATTTCCTGACGGTTAGCATGATAATACGTTAAGGCGGCATAAATTTGAGTGATTGTTAGGTGATTTAATCGTCTGGCTATTTCTTCGGCGTTGTTACCTTGATTATATAGGCCAGCAATTCGGCGCACAGAGGTTCGAGTTCCTGCAATGACTGGACGATTACTATTGGCATCAGTTGTGATCAGTTTGCCAATGTCGGTAAGGGTTGCCAAGGGGTTTCTCCAATAAATATGGGGGGTTTTTCCCTTATTTTAAAATATAGTGCGATTGGCCGTAGGCCACGCTACGCGATCGCACTCAGTGGGGTAGGGTGGGCAAATCATCATACTTTAGCCGATTGATCATAAATCTAGTCCATTTGCCCACCCTACTGCTTTCACCCACATCCGATAATCAGTTAGGATTTTGGGTTTTATCCCGCGAATCCCCCTGGTCATACCTCTGATTTCTCTAGAGACTCCTACCAGGAACGAGCCACACTTATGAGCAAGGTGCGGATATCGTTCGCATTGAGACTTACCTTAACCATTGGTGGCGGTGGGTTAGAAGTGGGGTGGATGGGATGAGTCTGTTTGGTTTTGGGTTGTTGCTTCACTTGGCTTTTACCCAACCAACCACAGAGGCGTACCCATGACCTAGGGTAGGGTGGGCAAATTATGATAGTTTTACAATTTCATCAGGATTCCTTTTCCTTTGCCCACCCATCAAGACTCGCTTTCGCACTTATAAATATATCTTTCCTTACTGTACATAGCTTCCCTTCATTTGGTTTTTTCTCCCTAACCTTTCTCCCGACAATCGGCTCAATAAAATCTCTAACACCGGTTTGCTACCATTACCCTACTTTGTTCACCCTGTTCCTCATCAACAATCACCCACTTTCCCCTCGCCTATCTCTTACTCCTAAACCTTTTACTCCCCTCTCCAACTTTCCCGGCTCTTCTACTAGGTCGGACGGTAGGCTGATAAACCACGGCAGATCGTAGTAAATTCCACCACGCCACAACAAACCTTTCGCAAAGCTTGTGCAATTTATTGAATCATCCCACCCTGTCCTTGTCCGCCCTCTAATCGCGTACTCGTAAATCTCACTATTCCTTTCGTACTCCCGAGCCTTATCGATTATCTTGTACGCCGCCCTAGTCGACACTTCCCACGAACGGATCCTGTTGCCTTTCAGATTTATCGCTAAACTATCATAATCGGACTTAATCCGAATCAGCGGGCTCACTCGGTCATGCCACGACTCTTTCTCCGCTATTAGATCGATGAAATAGTTCACTGGTTTGGCTCGCCTCTCATCCCACATTTCAATTAATATAACCGAATGTTTACCGCTTTCAACCGCTGTCACAACCGATCTATAGTAAGTTATTCTCTGATTTTCTATCGCTTCACTCTCTATCGGTTGAAATCTCTTCCAACTGTTTATTTTAACAAGCTGTACTAACCCTTGAACTGGTTTTTTGTCGATTCCTGACTGGAATTCGTGAGAGCATTCCCAATGAGTCGTATCACCCTTATACACAATCTGCTTTTTAGTAGATGTGGCCATCTCCCCCATCTTTTCCGCCTCCTTTTCCTTTGCCCGGTCATCGTTGTACGCCACGCCATTTGCATGCTTCGTCGGCTTCACTCTTCCTTGCTTCTGCTGCACCACATGCCATGCCTCATGGGGCAAATGTTTCTCCTGCCCTGGGCCCACATGAATCTCCGTCCCCTGTGCATATGCCAATGCCTGCAATTGTGCCGGTTTTACCGAGTTGTAATGCACCCTCACATCATCCATCGAATAGCCCGAGAGGTTCTCTATCCCTCCCTTGAGGCGATCAGGCAAGCCAGTTTTGTTTTCTTTTTCCCTCCTCGATGCTCTCATGCTATCGCCATAAGTCACCGAATCCCCCGTCAACGGTTGTGCTGCTCGCTGCACCATCATCCTTTTCGGCTGCACTACCTGATGCCCACCGTGATTCTCCCCTTGCCTGCTTCTATCTCCCGGCTGTCCTATTCTTAGCTTTGGTTGCAGCCCGATTTCTCTCCTTCCCGTTTCCGGCTGGTATTCTCCTGATTCTAAGGTGCGCATCACATTAGCACTCATACTTCCCCATTCCCCCACCGCCTCTTCGGCGTTCCACTCCCTTTCCTCTGCATCCAAAATTTCTCTATAACCTTTCCGTCTGGAGTCTTTCTTTTTTTGTTCATATGACAACGAGGTAGAGTGAGAATATTTCGGTTTATAGGTATGAGTAGTGCGCATAGCTAGTTCCTTTTACCTTGTACCCTTGAAGAAAACAATATCAGTCGATCCCACCGTCTTCCTGGAGCGCGACATGGCACCCCTTTCTCAAACCAACTGGTATCACACTAATTTTAGTACTCTGTTACAAGAAATCGAGCGAGTTCGTAACTATTTAGAAAACTACATAGAAGGTAAAAAAAATCTACAAACCGTTACTGAAATTGGTGACGATACTTCTGCCCTGGCTCAACTTTGTCTCCTCTTCAATCTCTCCCCCTTTGAAAGGGATATCCTGCTCATGTGCGCGGGCATGGAAATTGAACCATACTTCCATTCTTTGTTTGCCAAAGCCCAAAAAAATCATCCTCACAAAAACTATCCTACTCTCAGTTTAGCTTTTGACGCCCTTCCCGGAGCCAATTGGGGTGTCCTTTCTCCCCAACGCCCTTTACTAAACTTGCAACTGCTCCACATAGAACCAGGATTGATCCTAAGCCAGTCCCCCCTCTATATTGACCAGCGTATCCTCTGCTTTCTTTTAGGAGAATATGCCACAGACCAGGAATTAGCAGGAAAGATCAAACCCCAACCGCCTCAGACGAACCTTCATCTTTTGCCTAGCTCTCAGTTAAGTATAGTGGAGCAATTGATCACCATTTGGTCTGGCGGCGAGGGGAGAAATAGCTATCCCGTAGTGCAATTATCTCGCTCGGACCAAAGCACTAAATACCAAATTGCCTCCGCCACTTGTCAGGGTTTGGGGTATAGTTTACATACTCTCGACCCTGCCGCTCTGACCACCAACCCCCAGGAAGTTTACCAACTGGGGAAGCGTTGGCAAAGGGAAGCAATACTTAGCAATAGTGTCCTGTTTATTGACTGCGATAGTTAGAATTTTACAGAGCCTGGGCGGGAGTTGGCTCTGAGCAAATTTATTGATAGTAACAATACTCCTTTAATCCTCAGCTGTAATGACCGAAAAATTGACTGTCAGCGCTGACGGGGTGACGAAACAGGCTGAAATGCTTGCTATGTAAAGCTAGTAGCATTTTGTGGTCAAAAAAAGTAGGTCTCTAAATTTGCAACAAGACCTACGTATTGACAATGTTCCCAACATTCTACCAAAACCACCTAAAAAGTCAATTAAGTCTAGCCGATTATATTTTTTTAAAAATCCTGATTAATCTTTTACAATTAATCAAGAAAGTCAGTTTGGAAAAGTTAGCAAATGCTCTCC
>NZ_JAAHHM010000275.1:0-3863 GCF_010692445.1 Moorena sp. SIO3E8
TCAACGATGTCAATCTTTCAAGCTCACTAAGAAATTATTTGAATTATTTATTGAATATCGATTATTTACTATGCCTAATTTAGGCACTTATGAGGCTTTCTCTATTATCATTTAGGAGTAGTATAGCTGAGAGCTGATAGCTGATAGCTGATAGCTGAATACTTACGCTTTTTACATAGCGCTGCATCGCTTTTTTAAAGTATTTTTAAATCAAGTTAATTTTTACCTATCAAAGAAAAAAAGGATAGGGATTTATGTTACAGTATTGGTAGGCTGATTTTAGGGAATTGGTATAATACCAAAGCATCCCAAAGTAACATTTATTAATCAAAACAAACTCAAGACTATTTTGTTCATAAATATTATTCACCTAGGACTTAGGATGACTAGCTAGATTATGCTCCTACGTTAGGGAATACTATGATTGGACTCAGCACAGGATGTAATCATGACGTCTACCATTAAGTCGTACATTAAACCCTTAACCTTTAAAGTTCCGCTAGCTTTAGCAGCACATCGCAGAGCAAAGGAATTTCAACAGCACCAAGCTAATCTGACTAAAGCCAAACAGGTTTATTTCAATACTCTGGCAGTGTATGCAGTTAACTTTTACTTGCGGTGTATGGGATTTGAGACAAACTTAGAGAAAAGCGACAGTTGGAACCCAGTGATGCAAACCCTGATGGATGTTGCGGATCTGAGTGTGAAAAATCATGGTAAGTTGGAGTGTAGACTTGTTTTACCTGAGGCTAAGTGTGTCAAAGTTCCAGCAGCAGTCTGGCAGGAACGAATTGGTTATGTGGCGGTGGAGCTTGATCAAGCATTGGAGGAGGCAAGTCTGGTAGGATTTGCTGATACAGTTATAACAGAAGAATTACCCCTCAACCAATTGCGAACCCTGAAAGAGTTACCGCCACACATTAGAGAGTATCGGCAATCTCCCCTATCCCAGGCAGGGGCAAAGCAGTGGAGCCATAGTCATGCTTTCAAACCCAAGGTCTTGTGTACCGATGCTTCACCGTCCAACACTATGCAAACACACCCTACCCAACAACAGCAACCACAAAACCAGACACCAGTAGTGCGATTAAAGCAGTGGTTAGAGAATAGTTTTGAGGCAGATTGGAAGACAGTGGAAACTATCTTACCGCCAGCACCGGAGCCAATGCTTGATTTCAGAAGTTTCCCCTTTGATCAACCTAGTAAAGGATTGCATACTACCGTGGGAGTAAAACGAGGTAAGCTACTCGGTTCGGAAATTGCCTGGGGTGCCGAGAAGGTGGCTTTATTTGTGGAGCTACATCCAACGGATTCACCCAAAATGAATATATTCATTGAACTCTTTCCTCCTGGTGGTGCAGACCGTCTTCCCAAGAATCTACAGATTATGGTGCTGGATCACGAGGGAATTGCGGTGATTCAAACCCAAGCCAGAGAGACGGAAAATATTAAGTTGCAAGTAAGTGGTGAACCGGGAGAACATTTTAGCATTAAGTTAGTTTTGAATGATGTTAGTATTACAGAAAATTTCTTAATCTGACCTTAGGGGGGATTGTGCTACCAATATGCTTCTTAAACAAGCGCCTTGTTTTAATCAGATTATTAATTAGATATCTAGCATTTATCAAATAGGTGAGGTGCATTTTGGGGAGTAGGGAGTAGGGAGTAGGGATTAGGGAGTAGGGAGTAGGGAGTAGGGAGTAGGGAGTGATCCATGGTAAACTTGAATGTACCTCATTAATATGATAACCACTACCCTCGTATTATAAGTGTTGTGAAATAGTTCATCCCAAATCCGGGATAACCCTTTTTTAATTTATCCCACGCAGGTGGATTTGGCTCCTATAGTCGCGACGCTGAGGGGGTGACAACAATGCTAAAAACTAGACAGGGTATGGGGTGTGGGGTGTGGGGTGTGGGGGGTGGGGAAAATAGAAGCGATGCAGCGCCGCCAAAGGGGGTTTCCCCCATGAGCGACTGCATCAAGACAGCGAATTTGGAGTGAGCCGGTGCGATAACAATCGCTCCGAAACCTGATTTAACCGTCTCGTCGCAACGTAGCCAGCTCCTGATCTTCCCCGTTCGCCCTCACCCCACACCCGGTCACCCTGTAAAGCTTTTAAGGCTGTTTGTCACCCCGTCAGGTCGCGACGTCTAGTCGTCAGGGATAACGCTTATAACAGGGGATTTGGTATGATTATAGAAAAGCCCGAGTAACCAGGGCTGGTTTTTTATCAATAGGGGGAGTTTGAGGGGGAAAGAATACCCCATCCTTCTTAAGGTGTTGAAGTTACCGTAAGGATAGTGGAGCCTTAATCAAAAAGTTTTAACCCTTTTATGCATAGCCGACTAACCATAAAGGCGACCCTATCCTAAGGCGCGCGTCTCTAGGATGAATTTCCCTCTCAAATATTTAAGGTAATCGACCAGTCTTGCCTAGGGATTCTAGGTACTCAGACAAGTTTAAACCTGCCTTGATCGCCATTTGTTTCAAACCTTCCCATGCCGCATCTGTTGTTCTAACTGTATGCGCTTTCTTCGCCTCTCCATGTATTGGTGGTCTCCCAGTTCTTTTTCCCATAATGTTGACATCTGTATTTCGATAAGCTATAATTAATGTAGCATAAACAGAAAGGTCGAATAAATGCAGCTAGGGTACTCCTATAAACTCAAGCCAAACCGACAACAAGAAGCCACGATGAAAAAATGGCTTGACATGTTGCGATCAGAAGACAACTACCTATTAAGAGATAGAAATGACTCTTATGATCAGGTAAAAGCTCCAAGGTTGGGTAATTACTGCGATCTGAGAAGTGGTGGAGAGGTGTGCCCGCTGACTTGTTCTGTAAGCAGAAATCATTCCGTGGGTTACCCCTGGAAAAACAGCAAAAAAAATCCAAGGAGGAGTGCGTATGAGGCTCACAGTTCAAATCTTCCAATTCTCAAGAAGGAGAGACCTTGGTACAAAATAATCCATTCAACTGTTCTGCAACAAACCCTAAGGCAGTTAGATGTCGCATTCTCTAAGTTTTTTAAGGGAGAGACTGGATATCCAAAGCCTAAAAGAAGGTCACGATTCAGAAGCTTCAAGTATGCTCCTGGTCAAGTAAAACTAGATGGGAACAAAATATATCTTCCGGGTATTGGTTGGATGGGCTTTTACAACTCTCGCCCTATTCCTGAAGGATTCACTCTAAAATCTGTGACTGTTCGTAGGAAAGCTCGGGGATGGTTTGTCAGTCTTCAGATCGAAGACAAGTCAGTTCCGGCAATCCTTACAAAAGACAAGTATGAGATTGATCCTTTAAAAGTTAAAGGTGGTGATCTAGGTATCAAGAAATTAATCAGTATATCTAATGGGAAGACAATAGCGAATCCAGCCAAACAAAAATCTTTTAGGCGTAGAGAAAGGCGACTAAAACTCAGACAAAAAGCGGCTAGCCGAAAAAGGAAAGGATCTAAAAATAGAGGAAAGTCTTACTCTAAGGTAGCTTCACTTCATGAGCGGATTACAAACAAACGTACTGCGTATCAATGGAATGTTGCCAATCAATTAGTTAATGGAACAGATGCCCTAGTTTTCGAGGATATGAACATCAAGGCAATGAAGTCTCGGTGTAAACCCAAACCCAACGAAAATGGCGGATATGACCGTAACGGACAATCCACTAAAAGAGGTTTAAATCGCTCAATATCTAATGCAGCCTGGGGAGAACTAGTCAAAAAGGTAGAGGTCGTGGCTGCGTGTGGCTTGTTCTAAGTAGGAGCCTCCCGAAACGGGAGGGGTATGACTTAGGTAACTCGCGGGGACAACCCCAAAAAGTTATAACTATCCATCTAGATGGAGGTGAAAGTCCTCCCCT
>NZ_JAAHHM010000276.1:0-3814 GCF_010692445.1 Moorena sp. SIO3E8
TTGCTCGCTTTAGCTCTCTAGGGTCTCGATTGCTAGCTATAAATTCTTCCAGAGTCATGAGAACATGGTGGTAAATTTATATTCCATGATATCTCATTTTTCTTCAAAATCATTTAGGATTGGTATAGCTATAGGCAATAGGCAAGCTAGCTATAGGCAAGCTAGCTATAGTTAATAAACTAAGAGATAAATTGGGTATAGAAAGGGAGAGACACTTGTGGAAAAAGCCTACATAAAAGACTTTCATTCCTGGACACAACAAACAGCACAGCTGTTGCGAGAAGGTCGTTGGCAAGAGATTGATTTAGAAAATCTGATTGAGGAGGTTGAAGACTTGGGCAAGAGTGAAAGGCGGGGAATTACTAGCCAATTGATTCGCCTGCTGTTACATTTGCTCAAGTGGCAATACCAAATTCAGCGTCGCTCCGATAGCTGGCTGGATTCGATTACTGATGCTCGGACTCAGATTGAGCTAGCTATTGAAGATAGTCCCAGTCTCAGGAGCTATCCAGCCCAGCAGCTGGAACAAAGCTATCAGCGGGCTCGCCGTCAGGCAGCCCAGCAAACAGGAATGTCTGTTTCGGTTTTCCCAGAGGTTTGCCCTTATTCTCTTGAATTGACCTTAGATCAGGATTGGTTACCAGAAGCTGAAAATTAAAGTATTTTTTATGATAAAATAGGTAATATTAAATTAATTGATATTGGGGTAACTAAACCCATAAATTGTACTGAAAAAATCAAGGCACTAGAGGCACGGGTTGATCAATTGGAAACGGATAACCCCTCATACAATTAAGCTGTGTTTTTAAAGTTAAGTTATCATGACCTTGATCAAAACTAAGCGCTTTAGCCTAGCTGACTATCATCGCTTGATTGATAATGGTTTTCTAACAGAAGATGACCGGGTGGAGTTGATTCGGGGAGAGTTAATACAAATGGTGGCGAAGGGTACGTCCCACTCGGTTTGCAACACTAAGTTATGGCGAGAGTTGGACAGACTAGTAGGCGACCGTGGGGTGGTACGGGGACAGGAACCAATCATCCTATCCAACGACAGTGAACCGGAACCGGATGTTGCGATCGCATGGGGTCAGGCGGATGACTACTTGCCAAATCACCCTTATCCAAAGGATATATTGCTGGTTATTGAGGTGTCAGATTCAACCCTGGAGTATGACCAAACCGTAAAGCTATCCTTATATTCAGAAAACCAAATTCAGGATTACTGGATTGTTAACCTGGTGGCTGGTCAACTAGAGTGCTATACTCAGCCCTATCAAGATACTCGAAGAAATTTCGGCTATCGCGTCAAACGGGTAGTGTTGCCCAATGAAACGGTTACTATTCCTGCTCTTGGCGATCTGTCCCTAGAGTTAACTCGTGTGTTTCCAGGTTGAGCAAAATTGGATCAGTTGATGGGTTGATCTAAAAGCGTCAAAATGAAAAAGAGTATATATTACTATTTACCGAGACACTTACTACTATAGTTATGGCGCTGGAACTGCTGATTCAAACTACCTCAGCAACCCATCAAAGTTTTGATTACGACCTAGCCATTGTAGGGGGTGGCATTACTGGTTCTACCCTGGCCTGTGCGTTGAAACATTCTGGGTTGAGCGTATTACTCATAGAAGCCAAACCGAAGTCAGTGGCAGCTGCCAGGGTACAAGCCTATGCCTTGTCTATCCTCTCAGGGCGTATTTTCGCAGGTATTGGGGTTTGGGATAAAATCCTGCCGCAGATTAGCACATTTCGGCAGATCAGGCTTTCCGATGCTAACCATTCCGGTGTGGTGCATTTTTCCCCTTCAGATTTAGGTACCAATGCCCTAGGGTATGTGGGAGAACACCGTCCGGTGCTAACGTCGTTGCAAGAATTTTTGACAGATTGTCCCAATGTTGACTGGCTGTGTCCAGCAGAAGTAGTGGATGTCAACTATCAGGAGTCTGGGGTGGAGATTACTGTCAAGGAGGGTGATACTCAGCATCGAATTAGGACAAGGCTAGTGGTGGCGGCGGATGGAGCGCGATCGCAAATTCGGACTAGGGCTAGGATTACGACTCGTGGCTGGAAATACTGGCAATCTTGCGTGACTGCCCGGATTAAAACCGAAAAGCCCCATAATAATACGGCTTTTGAACGCTTCTGGCCTAGTGGTCCGATGGGGGTGCTGCCCTTGTCAGAGAATCGCTGCCAGGTGGTGTGGACAGCACCCCATGCTGAAGCCAAAGCGTTACAAGCACTAGACGAAGATCAGTTTCTAGCTAAGCTGGAATACTACACTGGTGGTCTGTTGGGTCGCTTGGAGTTGGAATGCGATCGCTATTTGTTTCCAGTGCAATTGATGCAGAGCGATCGCTACATTCAGTCACGATTGGCACTAATTGGTGATGCCGCCCATTGTTGCCATCCTGTCGGTGGTCAAGGACTAAACCTTGGGATTCGCGATGCTGCTGCCCTTGCCCAAGTCTTGAGTGAGGCACACCAAGCAGGGGAAGATATTGGAGCTATAGAGGTTCTTAAGCGCTATGAAAACTGGCGCAAGCAAGAGAATCTGGTGATCTTAGGGTTTACCGATACTCTGGATCGGATCTTTTCCAACAACTGGTTACCAATAGTCGGGATACGCCGTCTCGGGTTATGGATGCTGCGCCGGATTCGTCCAGTGAAGATTTATGCCTTGAAGTTGATGACTGGTTTGAGAGGAAATATTCCTCAAGTTGCTCAACAATAGAGTAATAACTGAGTTGACGATTTAAGGTACAACACGATACTATCAGTATGTTGTTAACTGTAGCTAGGTGACATTGCACCTCAAACCAACCAAAAGCTGCTGAGTATCTAGGCGTTAACGTCAGCACACTAGCCCGATGGGAAAATCAATCATCCCGACTTATGCAACGAGCCTTCAAGACCAAGTTAAAACTCAATAACAAACAAAAAACCTTGATGGCTCAACACGCTGGGTATTCTAGGTGGGTCTGGAACTGGGCTTTAAACCTGTGGAAGGAAGCCGCATTAGCTGGACTCAAACCTTCAGCCAATAAGTTGAAAAAGTTCTATACTCATCATGTGAAGCCTCAGTATACCTGGCAGTCCACATTAAGTTCTAGGGTTTACCAATTTGCTTTCCTGCACTTAGGAGAAGCATTTAGTCGATTTTTTCAAGGGATTGCTCAACACCCTAAGTTCAAGAAAAAAGGTAGAAATGATAGCTTCACCCTAGATAATTGTGGGAAGGTCATGGAGTTTTCAGGAACTCGGTTGAAACTCCCTTTCATTGGGTGGGTTAGCACTTATGAACCTTTACCTGAAATTCAGACGAAGCGGGTCACAATCAGTCGAGTAGCCGATTCTTGGTATATTTCTTTGGCCTACGAGTCGGAAGCATTACCCACTGTTAAATCTAGAGAATATCTAGGTGTTGATGTCGGGGTTAAAGTTCTAGCCACCTGTTCAGATGGGACGGTATTTCCTAATCCTAGAGCTTACAAACAAGCTCAGAAAAAGCTGGCTAGACTTCAACGAGAACTATCTAGAAGAACTATGGGTTCTGCCAATAGAAATAAGACCAAGCTAAAATTAGCTAAAGCCCATCAACGTGTTGCTAACATCCGGAAAGATGCAATCGACAAATTAACCTCTTGGATTTGCAAAAACCACGCAGTCATTGGGTTAGAAGATCTAAATGTTTCCGGTCTGTTGAAAAACCACAAAGCACGCAGGTGCTATAGCCGATGCCGCTCTTTATGAAATTCGTCGCCAGGTCGAATATAAGTCGGAGTGGTACGGCTGCCAACTGGTTTTTGCGGAT
>NZ_JAAHHM010000277.1:0-3711 GCF_010692445.1 Moorena sp. SIO3E8
GGCGAACCTGGCTTGAAAACTCTCTGGCGAGGGCTTTCTACCTTTTACCATTTGTTTGAAGGTTCACAACTTGCTTCTACGTCCTAGTCTCTATCACTGTTTCGACTACTTTTGCCTAATGGATAGCCTTATTAAGGGGGGATCCATGCTCAATTCCCCCCTTAATAAGGGGGGTTAGGGGGGATCCATACCACTCCGCTCTTTCCTTGGCATAAACCCGAATATTCCTCTCGAACACCTCAGCGATTTGATTCAAAATTGGTCTAAAATGGCCAGGCTCGTCCTGAAAATGAACCAGAGGAAAGAATGGGGTAAGCAGACGCAGAGTCTCAACATCAGACAAGTTGGCTGGTTGTTCCTTAATTAGTGAAACCAGCAGTGATTCTAGGGTCTGGCAAGCCGCAGAAACCTCCTGCCAATAGCCCCCCGCATTCATTATCCCCCGCAATACCAAGTTAATTCCAGATATTTGGTCTGGTAAGGATTCGGATAAGGAATAGCACAACTTAGCGGTTTCTATGCCCTGGTCATAATTACGAGCATTTTGATAAAAGGTAGCGAGATGTCGTAATATTTCTATATTATGAGGATTCTGAAGATTTAAGGAGCGATAACGTTCCAGAAAACTAGCAGCAATGGTCGGTTGCTTTAAAGTATGACCAATTTTCATACAGGCTGACAGCAACGGCCAAAACCAAAACTCAGGATTAGGCAGGTAAGCTAAGCAAGCTTCGGTGAATGCTAGGGAGGCGGGATGCAATGGTTCGGCTTCTAGTATCTGCTTCAAAACCTCTTTTAATAACTGGTGATTGCATTCTATCCTTGGCTGGGTTTGTAGCAGTTCAATCACCCCCAGCTCCGTCAAGTCATCACCCCTAAAGGTTTCTAGCTTGATGCTTAGGGCAATAATTTCCAAGAGATTAGTTAGATCCGTGGGGCAAATTTCCCGCATATGCTGGCGGATTGCCCAGGCTACCGCATAATCCCCTAACTCCTGCCTGCGCTCAGCTTCCCTTTGCAACACCTGGAGCAGTTCCTCAATCCACGTCTCTAATTGGTCTGACTCCGCCTCCGCCATCACCAGCAGCCAAGTGGTTTGGGCTTCGGTTTCTTGACCCTGCAATAGGAATAGTAACCCTAAATGCCAGTAGTAAGGGATGACATCAGGTTCTGCTTCAATAGCCTGTTCGTATAAGCTTGCGGCTTTACTATAGTCCCCCTTGATTAAATATTGCTCCGCTTGTTGCTGCCAGTTAGTCATATTTTTTTGCTATTTATATTCAAAAGACCACCCTATTTTCTAATACCATTGAAATCCTGATTAAAGTGATTGTCCACTTAAGTATTTCCATAAAACAAAGTGGGTAGATGTTTCTACCCACTCTAACTAAATATCTAATTTTCGGTGATTCAAACTGTTGTCACCAAGGTTTTAGCCTAACTATCATCAGTCATCCTTACCTGATAAATTGTTCCAATTTTCCGTGTCTACACATTTAGGCTGTTTATTTACAATCCTGATTGTTTGACCCTCGGCGATTTCACCTCCAACTCCCCGAGCTTTTCTCGCTTCACACAATATAGCCAAGGTGGTTGCCTCACTGGTCTCTATTATCTCACCTAAGATTACGACGCCCTGATATGCCCTAAGAGGAGCTGAAGCAAGTACAGGGTCTCCAAAGTTAGATACCTGTGCTGGATCGGCGTTGTTGTCCCCCTCGACCCCGTATTTGTAGTTCTCAGTCTCTGTGGCAACCCCAAGACCTAGCTCACCAAAATCACTAGTCTCAGTTACAAATCCATTATTTTCCAAGTAGTACGCTTGCTGAGCGCGATTCATAGAACCGACATAAGTTTTAGCTTCTGACTGCTTGGCCTTATTAGCTTGGTTCAAGAAAGAAGGCAGAGCAATGGCAGATAGAATTCCAATAATGATGATTACAACCAGTAGTTCAATTAGAGTAAAACCTTCGTCTTGCTTCTTCTGGGTCAGGTGCTGAAGCAGTTTAACTTTTAGTTCAGTTTTCATAAGTCTTTCTGGAGGTGTGGGATGCTGATTTATTGTAAGTATTCAGCGGTCAGTGGTCAGTGGTCAGTGGTCAGCTTATTTTATTCAAAAGTCAAGTAATGTGGCACAGGCTTCCAGCCTGTGATCACCCATAAGCTGAAAGCTGTTCGCGTAGCGTGCGCGTAGCGCTAATCGCTGACCGCTGATAGCTGAATGCTTATGAATTGTTTTCTTCTAGACTTAACTTACCCACTTGTTTCAATTTTCATATCATCTAGGGGAAAAAATTTTTTGAGGTGTGGGGATCCCCCTCCCGTCCCCCTTAATAAGGGGGAAGCTAGAGATAAGATTAATGCGATCGCAAACGGTAGATGTAGGGTGGGCAGTGGATCAGCAAGATCAGATCAGCAACCGATAGCTAAAGTAAGCACTGCCCACCAGCAACGGATGAATCGGTCTGGTTTTCATTAAGATTGCTATAGTAAGCAACTTTTAGATTAGGACTTACGCATTTGCCCCCGTGTGTCCCCCAATTCTGGGGGACTTTAACTCAATTTCCCCCCCAAAATTGGGGGGCTAGGGGGGCGAAATCAAGTTAACCGCGTAAGTCCTGTAGATTAATGCGATTGACCTTTGGTCACGCTTCGCGAACGCAAATCTCGAAATTAATGCGATCGCTGACGGCTGATAGCTGATAGCTGATAGCTAACAAGACAAGTTCCCATAAATTCTCAACACCTTCGAGCTATGGTTCAGTCCAACACCACCATTGACGAACAACTGCGCCCGTTTCCAGACCATACCCAACTGCCAGAATCTGATGGAACCTTTGTGAAAAATTTTCAGGAACATCCCCAAAGCATTCTTCTGACTGACTCCATCGAACCAGTCTTGCAAGAGCTTCACCCGGACAATCGCTATGCCATTGGTCAAGATTCTGGGATTTACTGGCGGGAGACTAACCCTCCCGAAAAAGGTGCAGAAGCCCCGGATTGGTTTTATGTGCCTGACGTGCCGCCCCGACTGGATGGCCAGATTAGACGCTCTTATGTACTGTGGCGGGAATATATAACACCTTTGATTGCCCTAGAGTTTGCATCGGGTACAGGAACCGAAGAACGGGATCAAACACCGTTGCAAGCAGTAGATGGCAAGGTTCAAAAACCAGGTAAATTCTGGGTATACGAGAAAATTATTCGGATTCCCTATTACGGTATATTTATGATCAATACCGGGGAGTTGGAAGTGTACCACTGGGAAGATGGCACCTACGAGCGCCTGAGTCCCAACGAGCGTAACCACTATCCCATTAATAGAATGAATGTAGAACTAGGAGTGTGGCGAGGCACGTATCTCGGTCTAGCGGAACAACCTTGGTTGCGATGGTGGGATCGAGAGGGAAATCTATTACTGACTGGCCAGGAGCGAGCAGCGTATGCGGAGGCTCAAGTCCAGCAGGAGCAACAAAAGCGGCAACAGTTGGTAGCCCAATTGAAGGCTCTTAGTCCGGAACAACTTCAGGCACTAGGTATTGATGCGGGACTTTTGGAGTAGGGAATCGGGAATCGGGAATCGGGAATCGGGAATCGGGAATCGGGAATCGGGAATCGGGAGTCGGGAATCGGGAATCGGGAATCGGGAATCGGGAATCGGGAATCGGGAATCGGGAATCGGGTATCGGGAATCGGGAATCGGGAATCGGG
>NZ_JAAHHM010000278.1:0-3682 GCF_010692445.1 Moorena sp. SIO3E8
AGTTTCAGATCAACAAATGGCAGCACTCAACTTGACCCATCGTCCCATTTGTCCCCAGTGGAATTACATGATTCATCCTCGGTCTCAATCTGCTCAAAAACCATGAACTTATTTCTTGACAAACCCTAAGCAATTTTGTTATAGAAAACCATTGAAGCTTGATCTAGGTGTAACAACCCACAGGCAAGGGTGGAGACAGCAACTGCGTAAGGGGTGTGAGCATGAATCACAGTGTTAATATCAGGTCTAGCAGCTAGAATCGCACCATGGATAACAACAGCAGTTGGATTGACTGGTACGTCTTGGTCACCAACTACCTTGCCATCAAGGTTTATTCTTGCCAAGTTTGATGCTTTGACTTCATCAAAAGTGAGGCCAAAAGGATTAATCAGAAAATCAGACTCAGAACCCGGTATTCGTGTGAAGGGCGTGGGTGAGGGTTAGATCGCTCCAGCCGTAGTAATTTATCAGTCTATACACTGCTGCTAGCTGTATGCGAGCTGTAGATTCGTCCGATGTCTGATCAAGTTGTTTGTGCTGTTCAATTGTTGCCAGCTTGTTCATAGTCCTAATGATCGGATTGAATTGAAGCTCAAAAGCAAACCTTAATTAGTTACCAACGGACAGTCCTTTGTTCCCAAGGTCTTGTAGGTGTTGATTGTTTGGATCTCAAATAGGATTGCTATAGCTGTTTCGGAGAATGAGTAGTTTAGCTGCCGAATGTCTCTGGTAGTTCGTTGTAGGCAGCACGGTAGATGCCATCTAGCCATGCCCAAAGTGTGTCACGCTTCCACTTGGCCCCTCCCATCACTGATTCCAACTCCGGACCTGATGTCGGCACAATCTTAGACATAGCATCAGAGGCATCGGCATGATCCCCTTCGACCTGTTCATGGACAAGAAGCCACTCAAAAACAGACAGATCCACTTCATTTTGACGACGAACTTCTTTGCCTAGGCAAGAAATCATCTGCTCTGCATATACTTCACCAGAAATCAGGGAGCCTACTGCCCAAGCAACATCAATAGTCTCTCCTGCGAAGAAATTAGCCATTTCCTGGGCTAGTGTTTTACCCGGAGACTCTGGCTCGAAATTTTCTGGTTGCGGCCGCCACGGATCGAGTCCTTCAATTAGTTTACCCATCAGGGTGCTATGTATTTTGTTGATATCGCCACTGCCCAGTTCGTCATATAGCACACCAGCAATCAGACTTTTGATTCTCAAGTCCTCTACACGCATCACAATATTGGCCAACCAATTAGGAACCTTGGCAGTGACTTCATTTAAGTTGGCAAAGTATGACCAAAAAGCGGTTAGATTGGGAGGTTCCTGTTGAAGCCGCACAAAATAGGGATGTTTAATCATGGGATGTTTTTGGCAAAACTCCACGATTTCTTCAGCAGGACGGCGTTGTTGAGCTTCTTTTACCCAAGTTACAGCAGTCTTAGTCATTATTTGGCCTTCAACTAGTTTTTGCTAGGTGTCTAGCTTTGTTCACTTTTTTGAGGTACATATTACCTGGTTTTATGGAACATGGAATATGGAACCGGTAAAAATATTGTGTACCTGATTAGGGTAGAAACCGCTAGATATATTTATTTGGCTTCACAGATAGTTTATCAGACTAATGGAAAAACTTCACTAAAAATTTGTGGCTCTTCCGTACTTGTTATGCTATGATTATAATTTTAGTAAAAACTTGTTTCTGATAAGGGTCTAAAAATGAGACAATAGAATCGAAGTGATTGTTTCTGGGTAAAATGTCAATAATTGAGGATATTAGAACCAAATTTTAGGCTTTAATGCCATAAATGGATGAAAAACTCAGACGATTGTGGTTAGGAGCTGAAGCAGTATCTTTAGGGAAAGGGCGACCCTCTGAAAGGTTTCGTCATTTGACTGGTTGAGTCACAATAGAGACGTATTTGCTTCTTATAAAGCCGGTTTGGGGTATATTTGGGCTTTAATTTTGTTTAATTCCCAATAGTAGCAAAAAACTCCTTTGATTTTTTGATGGTACTGGTAAAGATGTAGTGATGTAGGCGTTGGTCTGGTCAAGGTTTCGGGAGCTAAAGTCAGGAATTGTACAGCACTACCAGGATTTTTCCCGACTCCCTCGGTGCGCTTTCCAATGGGCGAGTAAATCGCCCTTGGGTCGCACCGCTCCCGACTCCCGATTCCCGATTCCCAATTCCCGATTCCCGATTCCCGATTCCCGATTCCCGATTCGCGCATTCTAAATTCGCGCATTCTAAATTCCCGATCCCCTCTTCCCTATTCTCTTAGAGCCTATCCCTAAAGCCCCCAAGGCGAATAGACCTAAAGCTGTTGCTGGTTCAGGAACATTAGCTGGGTGTGGATGGTTATGATCTGGATTTGGATCCTTCAATGCTGACAGGGCTAAATCCGCAATAATGCGATAAACACCAGTGGTTGGATGTTGTAAGTCCCAGAATACAAACTCCTCGGGATTCTCACATACAAATTGTGCTGGTATATTCAGACAAGGACTAGTTACATTGGTCAAACCAAATTCCGTTGGCTGAGCCAGAATTTCCCTAAATGTAGAATTAACATCAACCGGGATGATATTGACATCTGAGTCGGGAGTCTGACTGAATTGATCGAGTAGTTCAGACAAACCAGAATTATGGTCTTCTGTCAAGGTGTTGAGGGCATCGGTAGTACCAGGAACACGTCCATCAAGTGCCAGAGCAATGGGCGTATTGCCCAAATCTGGCAAGTTAACTACCATAATATTCTTAGCCCCAACATTAGTCAGGTCTTGCACTGCATCTGACAAATTTGCCAGGGTGGTGACAGTATCTGTAAATGGTTCAAAACTGCCTTGGGTAGGTAAATAATCATTACCACCAGCCCACACTATATACAGAGCCTCTGGGTCAGCAGACTGACCGGCTTGTATCAGGGGAACAGTAAAGGCATCAATCTGCTGTTCCAATCCTGGTAAGCCTGTCAATCCAGAGAAGGTAAGAGCGACAGTGTTTTCAGTGCCTGTAGTAGAACCACCAAAAGCGAAGTTAATGCCTTCAGTAGGAATAGCACCTGAGCCAAGAGTGGTAAACAGAGTAGGGTTTAATTCCAAATCCCCTGCAAGATAATCCACCCAGTTGGGCCCATTGGAAAAACGTCCCTCAAAATAGGGTGGACTGGGGGGAATTTGCTCTGCGGTGGCATTAAACAGATTGCCTTGATCACAGAGGCTGTCTCCAAAGATATACATCTTGCTAAACAACTCGACAGCATTTGCCTTGAGGGGCAACATTAAAGAGAAAAAGACTAATCCTGTGGCGGCAATTTGTGTCTTCATGATGTTTGTTTAACTTAATTGCAGATAATTATCTCAGATCATGTCCGATTTAATAGTTATCCTTCAGGGTTTATAGTCAATTGAACCTTGAAAATTAACTAACCATAAGCAATTAGCAATTCAAAATTCAAAATTCAAAATTCAAAATTCAAAATTCACAGGCATCGGATCAACCATGTTAGACGTGATTAAGCGGACTTGATATCATGTCTGGCATTGACACACTAGTGCAGCGCGGCAGAAATACTTGAGCAGCTGCTGATAATGGTAAAATAGAAGGATGAACTGCTTACCTACTCGATGCTCAGCTTACCCTATTGTACTCTTCACAACTTGTGCTATGCCTGACC
>NZ_JAAHHM010000279.1:0-3568 GCF_010692445.1 Moorena sp. SIO3E8
GAGGTGTAACTATGAGCATTTAATCTCATCAAACCTTTTCATATCTCTACAAAGATGTTAGTATAGATTTGTAGAGGTTAAGCCGTTATGAAAAAATATGTCACCCCAAAAGAGGCAGCCGAATATTACGGTGTCTCCATTACAACACTCAGGAGATGGGATAAAGACGGAAGACTTGACAGCATCAGGACTCAAGGGAATCAAAGAAGGTTTTGTGTTGAAGGACAAGACCCGCAGAGTAAGCCCATTGTCGCTTATGCAAGAGTCTCTACACACTCCCAACGAGACGACCTTGATAGACAAGCTGAATTTTTACGGTCAAAATACCCAAACGCTGAAGTTATTTCAGAAGTTGGATCGGGACTCAATTTTAAACGGCGAAAGTTTCTCAAAATATTGGAACGAATATACAGCTCTGATATCTCGGCATTTGTCATTGCATACCCAGATAGAGCAGTCCGATTTGGATTTCCGTTACTTGAATGGTTGTGCCAAAAAAGTGGAGTTAAACTCTTGGTTCTCCATGAACGTAAATTCTCCCCAGAGCAAGAACTCGTCGAAGATATCTTGTCCATCCTCCACTGTTTCTCTGCTAGGCTTTACGGACTCCGAAAATACCAAAAACAAGTCACGAAAGCGGTACAAGAAAAAACCTCGGAATCAGACGGTGAAGTTGACACCCAACAGTGTCTCAAAGATCAGGGTGTTTCCGTCTAAAGAACTTCATAAAGTTTGGAAAACTTGGCTCAACGCTTATCGGTGGGTTTATAACTGGTCAATAGCTACTATCAAGAATGGCTATCAAGGTAGTGCTTACGATTTACAGAAATTAGCAAGAAGTGCGGATAGACCAGAGTGGGTAAAGACATTACCAGGCCACCAACTACAAGAAGCCGTGGCAGATGGGATCGATGCAGTTAAGCAGGCGAAAGCTAACGGAGGTTTTGCTAAGTTTAAGTCCTGTCGAGAGACTTCGCAGGTGATCAAGTTCAAAGCAGGAAACTTCAAGAAGGGTTTCTGGTACCCAACAAAAGTAAAAGGATTGTCTTTCCGCTCACCTCAAGACTTCCCTAGCGAATGTATCTACGGAACTCAATTAGTGTGGATCAAAGGAAAATGGTACGGGATTTTTCCTGAGTACATTGAGCCCACTCCTACTGAAGAGGAACGAGTAATAGCCTTAGACCCAGGTGTTAGGACATTCCTTACTGGTTTTGATGGCAGAAATTATATCGAAATAGGTAAGAGCGATATTGGTAGAATCCAAAGACTTTGTCAACAATTAGATCGGTTGATGAGTCGTATTGACTTAAGCTCTGCCAAACGTCAGAGACGTTCGCGAAGCGTGCGCCAAAGCGCAGGAATGAGGAAAGCCGCTCATCGTTTACGCCAAAAGATTCAAGACTTGATCAAGGACACCCACAACAAGTCGGCCTCCTTTCTCGTTAGTAACTACAAGCTGATCTTTTTCCCAAGGTTTGAGACATCTTTGATGGGGGTAAAGTCAGCTAGGAAGTTGAACAAGAAGACAGCTCGCAATCTGCTCACCTGGAGTCATTACAAATTTCGTCAACATTTGATACAAATGGCAGATCGGCATGATGTTTTGGTGGTATTAGTTAATGAATCTTACACGAGCAAGACTTGTCCGGAGTGCGGTCATATTCACGAAAAATTAGGCGGTAATAGAAAATTCCAATGCCCAAAATGTGGTTTCTCATTACCACGGGATTGGAATGGCGCACGGAACATAATGATTCGTGCTTTGTCGGCAAGTGCGTTTCGTTGGTTATAAACCTTACCTATTAAGGGTTTGGGGGATTAACCGCTTGGTCGGGAAACTGAACCATGACAACTTGATAACCATGGTGGTGAAAATCCATCCCTCGTGAAATCCGAGTGACAGCCTTACCCTGATTTATGAACATAACAAACTCATGAATTGATGCAAGGGTCGAATAGTGAAGCAGAGCTAGTCTAAGCAAAGTTAGTAACAGGCAAAGGACTCATGGGTACGAGAGAAAGGTACATCAGAATCATCGTAAAAGGCATGTAGCGAAATAGACTGATACGCTACAGACAAAAGTCAAAGGAATAAGGACTATGAGGTTTTGCCGCCTCATAATGATTTCCCAAAGAATATTCCTGGTGAAGAGTACCACCCTAAAAGTCCACAGAATGGTTATCAGGAACGAAATAACTCTCATATGTACTCTCAACATGGTCGATGGTTGAGTAGGTAGTTAACCGCAAGTCATAGGAGAGCGAGATTGAGTCAGAAGCCAATGCCTGGGGTAATGCTCAGGATATGCTGACGGACTCACGTTGTAGGAAAGGGTATGGTTGTAAGTAGTAATGAATAAGTCTAAAACTCGGGGGTTCGCCCCACAGTCGGAATGGAGAAGGGTCAATTGGCGAAAGCTGGAAATGACCGTTTTCAAGTTACAAAAGCGATGCAGCGCGGTCTTGGGGGTTTCCCCCATGAGCGACTGCATCAAGACAACGAATATACCGAGCCTCTCAACGTGGTGACGTGAGCGTGGTAAGAAAACTCCAAAAGACCCTGATGAAGTCCTGGTCAGCCAAAATGATTGCGGTCAGACGAGTCACCCAGGAGAATAAAGGCAAAAAGACTGCCGGAATAGACGGGTTCAAAGCCTTAACCAATAGGCAACGCCTCGCCTTAGTAGCCAGCCTCAAGGTCTCCAAAAAGGCACAACCTACCAGAAGGGTATGGATTCCCAAACCCGGACGGTCAGAAAAACGCCCCTTAGGTATCCCGACTATGTACGACCGTGCATTACAAGCACTTGCCAAGCAGGCTCTTGAACCTGAATGGGAAGAAAAATTTGAACCCAATTCATACGGGTTTAGACCAGGACGCTCATGTCATGATGCCATTGAAGCAATATTCAATTTCATCAACAAAAAACCCAAATGGGTTCTTGATGCTGACATTGCCAAATGCTTCGACAAAATAAACCATGATGCACTTCTAACAAAATTGAATACCTATCCATCCATGAGACGTTTAATTAAGTCCTGGCTTAAAGCCGGTGTGATGGATAAGGGAATATTCTCACACACAAACGAGGGCACCCCTCAAGGTGGGGTGATATCCCCACAAAAGCGCGAACATAGCCCTCCACGGAATGGAACAAGAGGTATGGAACTATGCCAACTCTATCAAGGGGAAAAAAACATATTACAAAAAAGGATTAGCCCTAATTAGATACGCAGATGATTTCGTCATCCTTCACCCAGACCAAAAAGTGGTAGAAGAATATCAAGAAGTAATCAACACATGGCTACAGGACATGGGGTTGGAACTAAAACCAAGTAAAACCCAAATTACCCACACTTTTGACGGATTTGATTTTCTTGGATTCAACATCCGTCAATATAAAACAGGTAAAAACCATTCAAAACGAGGTTTTAAAACCATCATCAAACCATCCAAAGAAAAAGTTCTAGAACATTACGGGCAGCTTTCCCAAGTCATCAACAGACATAAAGCTGCCCCACAGAAGGCGTTAATAAGCCAACTTAAACCTATTATAAGAGGATG